>NZ_BOQE01000001.1:1985000-2242500 GCF_023705585.1 Collibacillus ludicampi | reverse complement strand
ATATCGCCCTCCGACTGATTGTAGGCACACGGTTTCAGGTTCTCTTTCACTCCGCTCCCGCGGTGCTTTTCACCTTTCCCTCACGGTACTGGTTCACTATCGGTCGCCAGGTTGTATTTAGCCTTAGGAGGTGGTCCTCCCGGATTCCCACGGGATTCCTCGTGTCCCGCGGTACTCGGGGTCCGTCTCGGAGTCCTCTTCGTTTCAGATACGGGACTGTCACCCTCTCTGGTCGGCCGTTCCAAGCCGTTCTCTTACGAAAAGGATTGGTAACTCCATGTGAGACGCCCCACGACCCCGCCTGTGCAAGCACATGCGGTTTAGGCTCTTCCCGTTCGCTCGCCACTACTGAGGGAATCACTGTTGTTTTCTTTTCCTCAGGGTACTAAGATGTTTCAGTTCCCTGGTGTACCTTCTCACTGCCTATGGATTCAGCAGTGGATACCCCGCCATTACGCGGGGTGGGTTGCCCCATTCGGAAATCCCCGGATCAAAGCCTGCTTACGGCTCCCCGAGGCGTATCGGCGTTAGCCCCGTCCTTCATCGGCACCTGGCGCCAAGGCATCCTCCGTGCGCCCTTCATAGCTTAATCTACAAAGTGACTCGGTTGATTCCAGTTCCATTGCAAACTGCTATGCAGTTCCCTTTGCAATGTCTTCTCATATTCGTTATCCAGTTTTCAAGGAGCAAGTGAAGGATTCACTCCCTCAAAACCAAATCGTGTAGGGAGATTGTTCGGCGTGAGCCGAACCTCGTCATAACATCCTTAGAAAGGAGGTGATCCAGCCGCACCTTCCGATACGGCTACCTTGTTACGACTTCACCCCAGTCATCGGCCCCACCTTAGGCGGCTGGCTCCTCAAAGAGGTTACCCCACCGACTTCGGGTGTTGCCAACTCCCATGGTGTGACGGGCGGTGTGTACAAGGCCCGGAACGTATTCACCGCGGCATGCTGATCCGCGATTACTAGCAATTCCGGCTTCATGCAGGCGAGTTGCAGCCTGCAATCCGAACTACGAACGGTTTTCAGGGTTTGGCTCCACCTCGCGGTTTCGCATCCCGTTGTACCGCCCATTGTAGCACGTGTGTAGCCCAGGACATAAGGGGCATGATGATTTGACGTCATCCCCGCCTTCCTCCGACTTGTCGTCGGCAGTCTGTTGTGAGTGCCCAACTAAATGCTGGCAACACAACACAAGGGTTGCGCTCGTTGCGGGACTTAACCCAACATCTCACGACACGAGCTGACGACAACCATGCACCACCTGTCACCGCTGCCCCGAAGGGAAGGTCTGTCTCCAGACCGGTCAGCGGGATGTCAAGCCCTGGTAAGGTTCTTCGCGTTGCTTCGAATTAAACCACATGCTCCACTGCTTGTGCGGGCCCCCGTCAATTCCTTTGAGTTTCAGTCTTGCGACCGTACTCCCCAGGCGGAGTGCTTCATGCGTTAGCTTCGGCACTCATGGGTATGAGCCCACGAACACCTAGCACTCATCGTTTACGGCGTGGACTACCAGGGTATCTAATCCTGTTTGCTCCCCACGCTTTCGCGCCTCAACGTCAGGAATCGGCCAGCAAGGCGCCTTCGCCACAGGTGTTCCTCCACATCTCTACGCATTTCACCGCTACACGTGGAATTCCCCTTGCCTCTCCGACCCTCAAGCTCTCCCGTATCCAAGGCCGTCCCGGGGTTGAGCCCCGGGTTTTCACCCCGGACGCAGAAAGCCGTCTGCGCGCGCTTTACGCCCAGTGAATCCGGACAACGCTTGCCCCTACGTATTACCGCGGCTGCTGGCACGTAGTTAGCCGGGGCTTCCTCCTCCGGTACCGTCAGGATAGGAGCATTGCCTCACCTATCGGTTCGTCCCGGAAGACAGAGTTTTACAATCCGAAGACCTTCATCACTCACGCGGCGTTGCTCCGTCAGGCTTGCGCCCATTGCGGAAGATTCCCTACTGCTGCCTCCCGTAGGAGTCTGGGCCGTGTCTCAGTCCCAGTGTGGCCGGTCACCCTCTCAGGTCGGCTACGCATCGTCGCCTTGGTGAGCCGTTACCTCACCAACTAGCTAATGCGCCGCGGGCCCATCTGGCAGTGACGCCGTGAAGCGCCTTTCCCTCCTCACGGATGCCCGTGAAGAGCCTATCGGGTATTAGCACTCGTTTCCAAGCGTTATCCCCGTCTGCCAGGCAGGTTGCCCACGTGTTACTCACCCGTCCGCCGCTGACTTCAAGGAGCAAGCTCCTCTCCATCCGCGCGACTTGCATGTATTAGGCACGCCGCCAGCGTTCGTCCTGAGCCAGGATCAAACTCTCGAAAAAATTGTATGCCACGCTCCAAAGAGCCGACAATTCAAGTATCCTAGCTCCCTACACGATTCAGTTTTCAAAGAGCGACTAGATCAATATATCACGTTGCATGCAATCATGCAAGTGGTAATTAATGTTTCGTTTATTATCACCGTTTATCGCGGCGACAGGTGTTATATTATCATGCAACTCATTCCGTCTCAATTCAAATGATCGAGCGTTATAAAACAAAATCCTATTCCATTCAAGATGAATAATATCGGACTAACATTATTCTCTTTTTTTCTCAATTTTTCAATGCGAGGATTAAAAGTAACTTGTACAGGAAGAGAGATTTAAAGCTGCCACAAGAACGGAGTGACTTTTGGGTGGGTGTATTGCTTTGTGACGTCTAATAATCCTATAAAATCAATAGTTCAATGCATAAAACCGCCCCCCTGTGACAGGGGGACGGCAGGGAAGTCACTCCGACCGTTTGGCCATCTCCGCTTCTGCGAATTTGATCATTTCTCGAACCATGTTCCCTCCGATTTTTCCGACCTCGCGGGTGGTCATGTTTTCCCACCCTTTTGCCTTGATATCATCATCAAGACCCAAATCGGCTGCAACCTCGTACTTGAGTCTTTCAAGCGAACGAGATGCTCTCGGATTCAGAACACGTCGATTGGTCATGAAGTCACCTCCCTAATACTAGAATGCCTTTTTTAAATGGAAAGTAGTCTCCATCAAACTAACGTGAGAAGGTGCTTCTTCGTATCATATTCCACCAAGGATTGACCATTTTTCACCCGATGCAAAAAGTCTGGATTCGCAATCAACGGACGGCCGAACGCTGCCACGTCAATCGTCCCTTCCGCCAAAGCTTGTTCGGCGGTTACAGGATCCAGATTACCAACACCTACAATCACTCCATCCCAGTATTTGCGCACCAGTTGGTGCATGGTTTTTCCATCGGCGAGTATTTGAGTAAAATTCATGGTGGACGGATGGATCATTGTGGCGCCCACCTCCCGGAAAGCATCCACAAAGGTGTGGATAGCCGCTTCCGGATCCTCCCACATGTAATCCGGATTCTCCACTTTTAAAGCCGAGAAACGGATTAAAGTCCGGTCAGTACCGATCGCATCGATGACCGCACCTGTTACTTCTTTCATGAAAGTAAGACGCTGAGCCAAGTCTCCGCCATAACGATCCGTTCTCTTATTGGTAGTATCAGAGTTGAACTGGTCGATCAAGTAGCCATGAGCTCCATGGATCTCTACTCCATCGAAGCCGGCAGCTATAGCGTTTCGCGCTGCCTGTGCGTATTGGCGTACCACTTCCTGAATGTCCTCAACCGACATCTCTTCAGGTACGTCATATGGCTTGCGGAAACGAGGAATTAAGCCTTCAGCTTGGATTGCAGATGGGGCTTGCGGTGCCAGTCCACCCGTCAGTTCGTGATGGGTCAGGCGACCTACGTGCCAAATTTGACAGATAATCGTTCCGCCCTCCTTATGGACAGCTTCGGTTACTTTTTTCCATGCTTCCACTTGTTCCTGCGTATAGATGCCTGGTACACCCGGATTCCCTTTACCCCTGGGGCTAATCACCGTTCCTTCAGTAATGATAAGCCCTATCCCATCAGCCGCTCGTTTGCGATAATATTCTACGATGTCGTCTCCAACGACTCCCGTTTTGTCATTTGCAAAGCAGCGGGTCATGGGAGCCATCGCCGTTCGGGTACGGAGACGCCAAGCTCCAATTTGGATTGGTTCAAATAGCTTGTTCATACGTTTCCCTCCTCATGTATGTACGATCGGTTACAATGGATTCGATGTGATGTGTTTGCGTAATCATGTACACTTTACTAATTGGGGTACTTGATATATTGAGGTTACACTTAGAAAAAGGTGGATGCAAGCATGGCAAAGATATTAGTGGTCGATGATGATTTGCATATTCGTGAGCTAATCGGACTCTATTTACGTAATGAAGGCTTTGAGGTATTGGAAGCTTCTCATGGCAAAGAAGCCTTAACCGTAATGGAGTCCACTAAAATAGACCTCGTAATTTTGGACATTATGATGCCGGAAATGGACGGTTGGCAATTCTGCCAGGAAATCCGGAATTATTGGGATATTCCTTTATTAATGGTAACCGCAAAGGGAGAACCGGAACAAAAAATAAAAGGATTTAAATTGGGAACAGACGATTATCTTGTGAAACCATTTGATCCGCTTGAATTGGTCATGCGGGTCAAAGCATTGCTCAAGCGTTATCGCATCGCCACTTCACAAATTATTCAACTGGGAGATGTTATATTAAATCGTCAGAACTATGACGTTACAATCGGAAGTGAAAAGTTCACTTTACCTTTAAAGGAATTTGAACTGTTATTTAAGTTGGCCAGCTACCCAGGACAGATTTTTACAAGAGATCAATTAATTGAAGAAATATGGGGAATCGACTATCAAGGAGATGAGCGGACCGTTGATGTGCATGTGAAGCGGCTACGGGAACGGTTTCCCGAACAAGACGAAAGGATTGGTTTCAAGATTGTGACCGTCCGGGGATTGGGATATCGTCTTGAATTGAGGTGAGCTTGTTGGTAAAAACTCTCTATATCCGAATCGTTGGTACCTTTCTTCTTGCTGTATTCATTGGAATCGCCGCTGCTTTTTTCTTTACGACCCAAGTGTACCACAACCGAATCCATAAAAAAGTTGAGAATGAGATGATATCAGCAGGCAATGAAATCATTCGATTGTGCAAGGAAACCGCTCCTAAAGACTTGGATCATTACCTGAATAGTCTCGCCCAATTGAAATCATATGATATTTACTTATATAGCAACACCGGCGAAATGAAAAGATATGGATCTTTTAACCAAAATAAGGGTACTGCCATTGATAAACAGCAAGTGGAAGATGTGTTGAATGGTAAAATGTATCAGGGAATCGCCAAGAATAGCCCTGATCGGAATTCGTTAATCATCGGGTTACCTTTTCAGATCGGTACTATACGATATGCTATGTTTATTCAACCTGATTTCACCGGTCAGTATAACGAATTTAATAGTTTCTTGACTACTGTTTTTCTCATCCTATTGATCGCGGGGAGTATCAGCTTTTTCATTGCGGCCCGATATTTGGTGAAGCCGATCCGGCTCATGACGGAAGCGACCAAAAAAATGGCCAAAGGCGACTTTAATGTCAAAGTATCGGTCAAACAGAAAGATGAATTAGGGGTTCTTGCAGAGAGTTTTAATCAGATGGCACATGAACTCAAACGAATCGAACAGATGCGTCAAGATTTTATAACGAATGTATCGCATGAAATCCAATCTCCACTGACTTCCATTCGTGGATTTTCTATCGCGTTGAAAAACAACAGAATCGCGGAGAGTGAGCGGCAGCGATACTTAGATATCATCGTAACGGAAAGCGAGCGCCTTTCCAGATTGAGTAAAAATTTACTAAGCCTCGCCTCCTTAGAGTCAGATCATCACCCCTTTCACCCGAAAACTTTCCGTTTAGATGAGCAATTACGCAGAGTCATTGTCGCCAGTGAACCTCAGTGGTCGCAAAAAAACATCGAATTCCATTTAACACTTCCAAGAGTGAGGATTACTGCTGATGAAGATCAATTGAACCAAGTCTGGACCAATCTAATCAGCAACAGCATTAAATTTACACCGCAAAATGGTCATATTCGGGTGGAAATTAAGGAAAGCGGAAATAAAATCAAAGTGATCATCTCTGATACGGGTATAGGCATATCCGCAGAGGATCAAAAACAGATTTTCCAACGATTTTATAAAGCGGATAAGTCTCGTAACCGCACGCAAAGCGGAAGCGGTCTGGGATTAGCGATTGTAAAGAAGATTGTCGAACTTCACCGAGGACATATCGAAGTGCAAAGTGAGGAAGGCAAAGGGACAACTTTTATTGTTTCACTTCCCCGCCTTCAAATCATAACCTAGTCTTTTTAGCCATGGGGATCCATGGCTTTTTTGTTCGCACTTCATTCATTTTCAGTTCAAATTCAGTTCATATTTGTTCCGTATGGTTTCACTACGGATATAACAAAAGTGTATGGGAGAGATTCTATGAGCCAAGTAAAAACCAAATTCAAATGGCATTATTTTGGGTTGGCTGCGATCCTCTTGTTTTCCGTCATTCTTAATTTTTATAAGTTAGGTCAGGAGGGATATGGAAATCCTTATTATTCTGCTGCGGTAAAAAGCATGTTGCAAAGTTGGCACAACTTTTTCTTTAATTCGTTCGATCCGAAGGGGTTTATTACAATTGATAAGCCTCCGGTTGGCTTTTGGATTCAAACATTGAGTGCTTATCTCTTTGGATTTAAAGGATGGAGCTTGTTCCTTCCCCAAGCTTTGGCCGGTGTGTTATCGGTAGCTTTGCTTTACCACCTCGTAGCTCGTGTATTCGGACGCGGGGCGGGACTTCTAGCCGCACTCTTTTTGGCAAGTACGCCCATTGTTGTGGCGGCAGACCGGACGAACGAGATTGATAGCATGCTCATGTTCGTTACATTGATTGCCACTTGGGCGCTGAGCCACGCAGTGGAACGGGGCAGTTTAAAGTGGCTGCTTCTTGCTGCCTTTCTCGTCGGAGTCGGGTTCAACATTAAAATGATGGAGGCTTACTTAGTCCTTCCTGCTTTTTATCTGTTTTACTTGATCTCCCCTACTTTGACCCGGTCTAAAAAACTGGTTCACTTGTTGTACGCTACTGTCGTTCTTGCGGTCGTTTCCTGCTCTTGGGCGGTTACGGTCGACTCAATTCCCTCCGATCAACGCCCTTATATCGGCAGTACGCAACATAATTCCGTGGTGGAACTGGCCATTGGGTATAACGGAATCAATCGGCTGCTTGGAAATCACATGCCGGGGGGAAACTCCCATTCGCGGGCACCATGGAACCCAAGTGAAGACACTCAAAGAAACCGGGGAGCCAATTGGAACTTAGGTGCGAATCAATCGGCTATGATGGCATCCCATGGAGAGAATTCACGGTTCGCAGGAGATAGGCCGGCAAATGTAAGAGATCGTATCTCCTCGTGGGGCAATCAAACGGGTACACCCGGTATGCTCAGGCTCTTTATCAATCATCAGCTAGCCGGGCAGCTCAGTTGGCTTTTGCCATGGGTCTTCTTTAGTGTAGTTGCTCTTCTGTGGGGCACACGATTTAGGGCTCCTTTGAATCGAAAACAACAGGCGGCCATTTTTTGGACGGCGTGGGTGTTAACCATGACGGTCTTCTTCAGTGTTGCGGGCAGATTCAGCAGTTATTACATGGTTATGCTTGCGCCTGGGATCGCTGCGTTAGCGGGTGCAGGGTTTATGGAGATGTGGGATGAATTTCGTGCCGTAAGCTTGAAAGCTTGGCTTTTACCTGTCGCATTGGTATGTACGACAGCTTTTGAAATCTCTGTGGTTTGGAACTATCCTGCTTTACGGAATCAACTTTCGTCCGCGATCGGTATTTTGACACTGATGGCTTTGATCGGTTTGTTCTTGGTAAAGAAACTGAGAGATGCAGGCCAACGAACGGTCTCCCTTGTTTCCATATTGGTTGGACTTGCAACTCTATTAACCGCCCCGACCGCATGGGCTATTACGCCGATCCAATATGGTGGGTCCGTGTCACATCCGTTTGCCGGTCCGGAGCTTAAAAACCAGAGAGAAGAGGATCTTATGACCTCCAACACCAAACTGGAGAATTATTTAAAGGCTAATTATCGTGAAGGGACCTATTTGTTAGCAACACTCAATGCCATGTCTGCTGCACCTATCATTCTCGATACAGGTCTCCCTGTAATGGCGATGGGAGGGTTTATGGGGAATGATCCGGCTCTCACTGTCGAGAAATTGCAAAAGATGGTCAATGAAGGTCAAGTCCGCTATTTCTTGATTCCGGCAGCCTCCTTTGGAAACCAACAAACTGCGGTACTCCATTGGATCCAAAGCAATTGTCGCGTGGTACCTGCTGACAAGTGGAAAGATCAGCATTCTGGATCTGCCAAAGAACAAGGTCGGATGGGATTTATGGGCTCCCAACTGACGCTCTATGAATACGTAAAAAAATAATTCGACATTCAAAACGTGAGTAAGGGAGGGTGCGCCATGGATTCGGATGTACGTTATTCAATTATCATTCCCGTTTATAACGAAGAAGAAGTCGTTGCAGTTACTTATGAAAGATTAAAAGAAGTGATGGACTCAACCAACGAGTGTTATGAGTTGTTATTTATTAATGACGGAAGCAAAGATCGAACCGCTCAGATCATCCTCGAACTTTGTATGAAAGATGATACGGTTAAGTTAATAAACTTTTCCAGGAATTTCGGACATCAAATAGCGATCAGTGCAGGCATGGATCATGCAGCGGGTCAAGCGATTGTCGTGATTGACGCGGATCTGCAAGATCCGCCTGAACTGATTTTGGATATGATCGAGAAATGGAAGGAGGGATACGACGTTGTATACGCCACCAGAAAAAAACGGAAAGGAGAAACTTGGTTCAAAAAGTGGACAGCAGCCGTGTTTTACAGGGTACTCAGGTCAATGACCGAAGTGGATATCCCGGTTGATACTGGGGATTTCCGATTAATTGACCGCAAAGTCTGTGATGCAATGAAAAAGGTTAAAGAGAAAAATCGATTTGTGCGCGGACTTGTCAGTTGGGTCGGCTTTCGGCAAACAGCTATTGAATATATCAGGGAAGAACGCTTTGCGGGGAAAACGAAATATCCATTGCGTAAAATGATCAAATTATCCTTGGATGCCATTACCACCTTTTCTCATAAGCCACTTAAATTAGCGACATATCTAGGTTTTTTACTATCGTCCGTTAGCTTTCTTTATCTGATCTTTGCAGTCTTTGAGAGGCTGTTCACGCCAAACACGGTTTCCGGGTGGACATCCATCGTGGCGACAAGTTTATTTTTTAATGGCACCATCTTAATCATTTTGGGGATTATAGGAGAGTATATTGGCCGGATTTATGATGAAACCAAGAATAGGCCCCTGTATATCATTGACAGTAAAGTGGGATTTAAAGGGAACGAAGAGAAACATGATTTCGAAGAGAAATATGAAATCTCTCATTAAGCCAACGATGACAATACAAAATGTCCGCTCTATCGTACTTTTTTCCTTGGTAGGACTCTCAAACACTTTCGTCGATACCGTCGTATTTTTCGTGTTATACCACTGGTTCTCTCACGATTACTTGCTGATACAAGGGATCTCTTATTCTTGTGGCATGGTCAACAGTTACCTGCTGAATAAGTATTGGACATTTCAAAAGAAAAGCGTACCGAGTGGAGCGGAGATTTTAAAGTTTATCACGGTTAATGCTCTGGCTTTCTCGGTCTCTTTCATCTCGCTTTATATTTTGGATAGCCGATACGGATTTCACATGTTTTTTTCCAAAACGTTCGCAACCATAATGGCGATGGGTGTGAATTATACGGGAAGCAGGCTTTGGGTATTCAAAGATGCACATTCCATCTGAGGAGTGGTAGAAAATGAAGATTCGTAAGGCAATCATTCCGGCAGCCGGTCTTGGCACCCGATTTTTGCCGGCAACAAAAGCCCAACCCAAGGAAATGTTACCGATTGTCGATAAACCATCGATCCAGTTTATCGTAGAGGAAGCGATCGCATCAGGGATCGAAAGTATCATCATCGTTACAGGCCGGAACAAGCGTGCCATCGAAGACCATTTTGACAAATCGTTTGAATTAGAAACGATCCTTGAGGAGAAGGGGAAGACTGAGATGCTGCAAACGGTACGGCAAATCGCAAACATGGCGGATATCCATTACATTCGGCAAAAAGAGCCCCTCGGTCTCGGGCATGCGATCCTTTGCGCACGGAAATTTGTGGGAAACGAACCCTTTGCTGTTTTACTGGGGGATGATGTGATTCAAGCGGATCCACCGGTTTTAAAACAAATGATCGATATTTATGATCGTTTTCAGACCTCCATTGTTGCAGTGAAAGAAGTTCCTTGGGAGGATGTAGACAAATACGGCATCATTTCCCCTTCTCCTAAAACGAAAGCGATCATGTGTCCGAATGGTTCTCATCCCGTTGAAGATTTGGTTGAGAAACCAACTGCCGAACATGCTCCTTCCAATCTTGCAATTATTGGAAGATATATATTGGAACCTGAAATATTTGATCTTCTTGAAACGGCGTCTCCGGGAATAAGTGGTGAAATTCAATTGACGGATGCACTGAGAATACGAAACCGCCAGAAAAAAATGCTTGCCTACACCCTAAAGGGCAAACGATATGATGTCGGCGACAAACTGGGTTACGTACAAGCTACCATTGAATTCGCATTGCAACGAGAAGATCTTCTGCCTTATTTAAAAGAATATTTGATTTCGTTAGTTGAAAACTGGAATCCCAAGATTCATCAAAAGTTATCTTGATACACCGGCTCAAAGGGAGCCGTACAAAAAAATGAGTGAATTTGAGCGTGAAAAGCGCTCTTTTTTTGTTCTCCACGAACCATAACTTGTCAGGGTCTATCGATGTGGGCATACCTCCTACTTGTTGCATCCACCATTTCTCCTCACATTTCTAAGGAAATTCTAATGTTCGATTCTTATATTGAAACCACAGAGGTTATCAAATAAAAAATGAGATGAAATCAAATTCTATCATGTGATAGGAGAAGGTGTTTCCCGATGAGCAAAAAACTGTTTGTCAACTGGGCCGTCCGTTTAAGCAGTGTCGCAGCCGTTGCTCTGATTGCAGGCAATTTGGGCGGTCATGGTACGACAACGGATTCCTCCACATCGAACCCTTATAATAACCAGCAATCCTTCGGCAAGGACTCAAAAAATAACCCATTCAGTCCTCCAGGCAGCTCGAATGAGCAAGCCGATCAGTCAAACAACAACTCATCAATTACGGATGACCGTTCGGACAACCAGTTTACGAACCCATCGACCGATCAATCCTCTTTATGGAAAGGCTCCGGAGATGCATCAGGTGACCAGTCCAACATGGAGGGGAATCCATCGGATCAGCAATCGAATGACAACGGTGGCTTTTTTACGTCGGGCAATCATCGCACACATACAAGGACGAGAGCTTCATGAGCGAACAATCATTTACGTTTCGGGCAATGAACACGCAAATTGAACTGCTCTTAGTACCGGATCGGGTGCTGCAGATTTTCGAAAAGGAGAAGATCTTCGCCAATATCCGAGCGTTATTTCAACAAGTGGAAAATACCTGCAGCCGCTTTTTGCCGGACAGCGAGCTTTCATTGCTTAATCAAACACCGGAACGAGACGTGCCGGTTTCTCCCTTGTTGTTTGAATTGCTGGTCGATGCGTACGACGCTTTTATCGAGACAAACGGTATGTTCAATCCGGGTCTCTTGACGCACCTGGAAGCGGCAGGATATGACAAATCACTGGAGAAAGCGAGCCAATCACAGGAGGAACCTTCCTTTTACCCATGCGCCGTCCACACAAAAGCACCTTTTGAGATCGATAAGATTCGGAAAACAGTTTGGCTCTCCCGCGGGGTGAAAATTGATCTGGGCGGGATCGCCAAAGGCTGGACGGTCGACCGCGCAGTCGAGTATCTGAAACCGTTTGGAACAGGCTTTATCAACGCGGGCGGTGATCTTCGCGTTTTTGGCCGGCGTGACGGCTTCTGGAAAATAGGGGTTGAGAACCCCTTTGACCCGGAGAAAGATCTAGGGGTTATTTCCATACGAGATGGAGCGATTGCGACATCCTCTACATGGAAAAGACGGTGGAAAAAAGGCGCGAACTGGATGAATCACTTAATCGATCCACGCACAGGACAACCGACACAAAGCGAAATCGTTTCTGTTACCGTAACCGCCCCCACTGCCAAGGAGGCCGACGTTTGGGCTAAGACGGTGCTGCTGTTAGGGATGGAGCGAGGAACGACATTTGTGCAAGAGAGGCAGGTATGTGCCGTACTTGTGGATCGAAATCTCAATATAAGGAGTATTCCAAGTGGACTGGCTTAACGCATGGAATCTAACGCGGGCGGCTGGCATGACTTCCTACGTTTTACTTTCGCTGTCCGTCATGACGGGACTGTATGGGCAAACGAGAAAGAAATACGGTCAGCATCCTGGCATCTATCCGTTGCTGCACGCTTCACTTGCAAATTGGGCAATGTACATGGCCATGTTCCATGCCGCGATTTTGTTCTTTGATCGGTATGTAAACTTTTATTGGAAGGACATTTTCGTGCCATTTGCGACGACTTATAAAACCATTCCCATGGCGATCGGCATCATAGCGTTGTATCTATTGATTGGCACTATAGTCACCACAGAAATCCGTCAGATGATCGGTATTAAAATCTGGAGAAAACTGCACATTCTTTCTCCAGTCGTTTATGTCTTGGCGACACTGCACGGATTATGGATCGGTACGGACAGCCAATCGAAGGGAGCCATCGACATGTACTTGATTTCTGTCCTCAGCGTCTCGTTGCTACTGTTCCTTCGATTAAAAAAGGTGAAGTCAGCAAACATTCTGGAATAAAGCACTCATTATTCGTGGCTGGCAAGTGAATCATCCAGTCAGACATGATAGCCATCTATTACGCAAGAAGCGCCATCAGAGGATGAAAAGTTTCTTGTGAGGGAAGAAGTATAAGGCTATCTCAAGAAACGGAGTGGCTTTTGGGTGGGTTGTATCGCTTTGCGGCGCAGAGGTGAGTTGAAGGTCGTTCCGCAACCTCTGTAAAGAATCCCAGCGGGACGACCTTCATCGAACCCAAGCGCAAAGCGATACACCCACCCAAGCACTAGTTTGCAAGATCGTGATACAAGAAAAGTAGGTGACACATTATAGCCACCTACTTTTCATGTGAGAGCCCACTGTTGTTCAACGCTGATCATAAAAATGAATGAATCAAAAATAGGATCCCAAAGCTCAATCCTAACACCCAGTGCCATTTCCGATCCATCTTTTTGTATCGAAGAATCCCTGATATCGCTAATGGAAAAAGGATCAACAAAGAAACCAATCCTGTAACATAATGAAAATCCAATGTAAATCCGTATAGAATGGCTCCTATAGCATGAATCAGAACGATACCCATCGCTGCGATGGCTACAGGAACATGCCATTGACGAGCCATTCGTGAAAGAAAGATCACCCCTTGTTTGATTTGTGCCCAACGATCCAAATATCGTTTCTGAAGAACAAGTTTCAACACATAATGAGCGAACACAAAAAAGAAAGCGATTCTGGCGTAAGAGCCAAATTCCTTAAAGAAATGTTTAAAAGATTGTGTATGAAAGGAAAGCGGAAAAGAATGTAGGGTATACCAAATCCCCCATAAGGAAAAGATAAGCGTTATCCCTATCGTCCAGAAAATCCGCTTTCTTTCCTGTTCATTTTGTATCCTCGCTTGCTTCGTTTGTAACATGTCTATCAACTCCTGAATTTTTTCTTTTTCACATCGCTGAGAGACGTTTCATTCAAATCCCCCTGCTATACGCTCGATTTCATTCATAATCCTCCTTTACATGAGTCTCTCCCGTCTGCCTTTTTTGTGGTTATCATCACAAGGAAAGAGCTGTTCTTCCATTGATGCTTCTAAGATGGATGGTTCCATCTAAAAGATAGAACTTGTTTCTTTGAATTTCCTTATAAAAAACCTGATGGAATCTTCTATTTTCTTCCCAAAGAAAATGCCCATATCTCCCTCATGAAGATATGAGCGTAATGTAGTTTCTCTTCAACTTCTCAATTGAAGCCGGAGACTGAGACGGCACGACAGACTGGACTGCATCGGTTTTTGTGACCACATTTGCTTCTACATGTCAGCTTATGTTTTCACATGTTCAACCAACGGTTTCCCGAACTTATAATAGAACTCGGGTTTCAAGAAGACAAAAAATATATGAACCCCTTGATATCCATGTTCATTTAATATGCGATACAGACAAGAAGCGATTCGATGATGCTTTTCCGGTTCTCTTTCAAACATGAATATTTCTAATGAGAGAGGGGTATCTGTTATACGCTCCACATGAAGAATCTCTATTTTTACAATTTCTTCAGGTATGTCGACAATCGAAGCGAATTCCTTTCTAACTCTGTCGGCTATATTTCTTACGAAATCTTTTTCAAAGCCTTTAAATCGGAGAAAGGGCATTTCTGATCTTCCTTTTTGTTTTAGTAACATTTTTATGTTACCAAAACAATTAAAAGGCATAAAGTATTTTCTGAAACGAAAATTCACCCATCCGAAATTTATCTGCCGACGACGATTGATCGCTTGACTTTTGCGCTTTTGAAATACAAATCGGAACAAGTTACGTCAAATGTCACCCTCTTTGTCTTTACGACCGCCCAAAGGAATCCAGACCGTGAACGTGCTTCCTGATCCTTCCGTACTAGAAACCTCTATACTTCCCTGATGGGCTTCCGCGATCGACTTGGCGATCGATAATCCAAGTCCTGTCCCGCCCGTCTGCCTCGATCGGTCTTTATCGCCCCGAAAAAACCGGTCAAAAATACGTTTTTGCTGCTCCAACGGGATCCCTATTCCGGTATCTTTGACACTCAAACATAACAGTTTCTTTTTCTGCTTCGTCACTCGATGTAACGAGACCGTAACTTCCCCTCCAGCAGGCGTATATTTAATGGCATTGTCAAGTAAGATGAACAATAATTGTCTGATTCGTTCTTGATCTCCGTACATTATAAGTTTTTCAGGTGCTGCTAAATGCAATTGAATTTGTCCTGAGTTTGCCAAGGGTTGAATGGAACGAATCAGTTTTTCTGCAGTCGAAACCACGTCAAATGTCTCATTCAAAAGATCGAGGCCTTCGGAATCGGAACGAGCTAAAATTAATAAATCGTTGACCAGCTTTTTCATCCTTTTCAATTCATCTTTCATATCGAACAACACTTTACGAGAGAAAGAAGAAATTTTATCCTGTTCTTCCGCTTCAATCACTTCAAGTGAGGAATATAGAACACTTAAAGGCGTTCGTAATTCGTGAGAGGCATCTGCAACAAATTCCTGTTGTCTAGTATACGACTTCACGATCGGGATCATAGCTTTCCTGGACATAAAATACCCGACAATTGAAGCAACGATCAGAAAGAATAAAGATAGCACGATCAATACAATGAGCAGCATCTCAAATATATGCCTGTAAAAAGTAATATCTTTCGCAGTATAGATCATTCCTATTAAACGATCATGATCATAGATCGCCCGACCAGCCATAAGCAGATTCAGTTTCCGCTCGTGAGTCAGCTTTACCGTTTCATAACGCACTTCTCCCGAAACAGGAATCCACCCATGTACTTTATTTAGTAGAACGCCGCGGAGACCTGAGATCAGCTCATTTCCGGCGACTAGACGCCCATCACTGGTAACCACATAGCAAAAAAATTGATCTTCGTTCGCTTGAAAGACCTTTTGAAAATCGATCGTTTGATCACGGTCGTTCGAATCATGCTTCAGCAGATTTTGATAAATGGCTAAATCCTGATCAGCCAGTGTTTGCACCTCTTGATTTTGTTCATTCGTAATAATCATGTAAAAGACAGAATAGACGATGACAGAAAAAAAAAGCAAAAAAATGATTAACATACTGCCGTATAGAATCGTTAATCGATTCTGTGTTCGTTTGAACATATCATGTTGTTTAAGCTTATTGCGAATGAGGTTTCGTACGCGTTTTGTTATGTCAGATATCAAGTTTGTAGCCCACCCCTCGTATACTTTGAATCAAAGTTTTCTTCCCGGGGGTATCTATTTTTTTACGTAACAATTTTATATATGCATCAACTGGATTGCTGGTAATCTCAGCGTCATACCCCCAAATACGATCCAAAATGACTTCTCGGGTTAAAACTTGCCCTCGGTTCCGCAAGAGCAGATCAAGCAATTGAAATTCTCGCGGCGTTAATTGAATCGATTGATCGCCACGCTGAACCGTATAATTCGTACGATTGATCACCAAGTCATCAATGGAAACGATATCTTTCTGTATCGGTGCATAATTTCGACGAGACAATGCACGTAAGCGGGCAAAAAGCTCATCGAATTCAAAAGGTTTAATGAGATAATCGTCCGCGCCGGCGTCCAAACCTTCCACGCGGTCATGGACAGAATCTTTCGCTGTTAATAGAAGGATCGCTCCTTCATAATTTTCTTGCCGTAAGCGTCGACATACACTCACTCCATCTTCACCAGGCATCATCCAATCCAGAATCAGGACATCATAGTAAGATGCAAGTGCATAATCGTAAGCATCTTCTCCTTGTGTCACCCAATCCACGATATGTCCCTTCTTTTTTAGCATATGAGCAATCAGTTGACCAAGCCGAAGTTCGTCTTCAGCGAGTAAGACTTTCATCAGCTCTCAACCTCCTTTATGATTACACGTATACACAAACAAAGAAGGTTTGCTTCAAAATTCATTCTTCGAAGCGCGTTCCCCCATATATAGTAAAGCAATTTTAATGAAAAAACGGTGAAAAGTTGGAGATCTGGTTTCCAAACAGCTATAATTTTATATTCTCTCATGGTAAAACGATCTGTACTATAGGGGATGAGTGGAAGAACGAATCTTCCCTACATCCCTCGCGATGGTGAAATAGAACGAATAAACAGTGAAAAGATGGAGATATTGAAAGATAAAGTGTCAACTTTTAGCGCATAGAACACATGATTTGGAGTGAACCTTAATGAGTCTTGATCAAATGTATCTTCTCTTATTTTCATTCTTGCTTGTTTTTTCGATCGGCGTCGTCTGGTGGGGATTGAGAGACCGGTCGGAAACCTTCCCTGTGCAAAGCCAAACGGAAACAGCAGAGGAACTAAGCAGTGATACAGAGGTCGTATAACATACTTGTTGAATAACAAATGCCCCAAGTACCTACCATTAAAGTAGGAATTGGGGCATTTTCCGTATCATGAGTGTAAAATTCTGATTTTCGCATAATAACGGTTTTGAATCACATCGTAACCAAATTCAATCGTATCAGGCAACAAATCGATTCCTTCCTGCGCATAGTGAATGATTTGTTGCGCCCACCCTGTATAATCATCGGGTAAACGGTAGGCAACAGGTTCGTTTTCGCGTTTTACGATTGCTAATACTCCAGCCGACGTTACGCGAACCGATAGAACTTCATAAATGTCCCCGTCCCGCTGTTTAGGATTCACATGAGGGATGTCAAGAAACGAATGTTTTGTCACATCGGTAAAGATTCTTGCACCCCATTCGTCGGTGATCGATTCCTCGTCCACTTTCGTCTCGGCAAACTCCAATCGTTCTGATTTGCTTGCCACAGGTTGCAGGCTCTTCTGCTTTTTCTTTTTCCGCTTTGTCATGAAAGTATCCCCTTAGACGAAAAACTCCCCAAATAGGAGAGCTTGCTCGTCTAATCGATTATTGTTGGTGGGCCTAAGTGGACTTGAACCACTGACCTCACGATTATCAGTCGTGCGCTCTAGCCAGCTGAGCTATAGGCCCATAAACGGGAGTCATCCCGCATGTTGGTGCCGAAGGTGGGAGTCGAACCCACACGGTTTCCCGCACGATTTTGAGTCGTGTGCGTCTGCCAATTCCGCCACTTCGGCATTCGATGGTGCGGCTAATAGGAATCGAACCTATGACCCCCACCGTGTCAAGGTGGTGCTCTCCCTCTGAGCTATAGCCGCGTGCACTTCTTTGGAGGCGCCACCCGGATTCGAACCGGGGAATAAAGGTTTTGCAGACCTCTGCCTTACCACTTGGCTATGGCGCCACGGTTTGGTGGCTCGAGGCAGAGTCGAACTGCCGACCTACGGGTTATGAATCCGTCGCTCTCACCAACTGAGCTATCGAGCCATGAATGGTGGAGGGGGAAGGATTCGAACCTTCGAAGCTTACGCAACGGATTTACAGTCCGCCCCATTTGACCACTTTGGTACCCCTCCGTAAGAATTCATTTACTCATTATGCAAAATCGTTGGTTGCGGGGGCAGGACTCGAACCTGCGGCCTTCGGGTTATGAGCCCGACGAGCTGCCAACTGCTCCACCCCGCGACGTTTCTATGGATTTCGCTTGGTGCGGTCGAGAGGACTTGAACCTCCACGAGTTTGCACTCACAAGAACCTGAATCTTGCGCGTCTGCCAATTCCGCCACGACCGCATCTGGCTGGGGAGGTAGGGATCGAACCTACGCATGACGGAGTCAAAGTCCGTTGCCTTACCGCTTGGCGACTCCCCAATGGGGTGGATGATGGGAATCGAACCCACGAATGCCGGAGCCACAATCCGGTGCGTTAGCCACTTCGCCACATCCACCATCATTCTTTGTGGCAGGAATAATCGTGATAAGTCAAACGCTCGATCCAGGTGAGCTACGGGCACATGTATGGTGCGATCGAGTGGACTTGAACCACCACGGGATAAACCCACACGCCCCTCAAACGTGCGCGTCTGCCGATTCCGCCACGATCGCATGTATGGAGCGGAAGACGGGACTCGAACCCGCGGCCCTCGCCTTGGCAAGGCGATGCTCTACCACTGAGCTACTTCCGCATCTCTGGTGAGCCATGAAGGACTCGAACCTTCGACACCCTGATTAAAAGTCAGGTGCTCTACCAACTGAGCTAATGGCTCATTCAGGGGGAGGTAAGCGGATACTAGGCAAGCGCTCTACCACCCGCTAGTAAATGGGTTCAGCCTGGCGACGACCTACTCTCCCGGGGGCTCCCGCCCCAAGTACCATTGGCGCTGGAGAGCTTAACTTCCGTGTTCGAGATGGGAACGGGTGTGTCCTCTCCGCTATCATCACCAGACTGTCGGGATTGCTCCTGAAAACTGGACACGAATATGAGATATGGAACCATAAACCGTTTAGATTAAGCCCTCGACCGATTAGTACGGGTCAGCTCAACACCTCGCGGTGCTTACACCTCCCGCCTCTCCACCCTGTCTTCTTCAGGGGGTCTTACCTCGTGGACCGAGTGGGAAGTCTTATCTTGAGGGGGCTTCGCGCTTAGATGCTTTCAGCGCTTATCCCGGCCCGACATAGCTACTCAGCGATGCGGGTGGCACCGCAACTGAGACACCAGCGGTCGGTTCATCCCGGTCCTCTCGTACTAAGGACAACTCCTCTCAAACTTCCTGCGCCCGTGGCAGATAGGGACCGAACTGTCTCACGACGTTCTGAACCCAGCTCGCGTACCGCTTTAATGGGCGAACAGCCCAACCCTTGGGACCAACTACAGCCCCAGGATGCGATGAGCCGACATCGAGGTGCCAAACCTCCCCGTCGATGTGGACTCTTGGGGAGATAAGCCTGTTATCCCCAGGGTAGCTTTTATCCGTTGAGCGACGGCCCTTCCACTTGGAACCGCCGGATCACTAAGCCCGACTTTCGTCCCTGCTCGACCTGTATGTCTCGCAGTCAAGCTCCCTTATGCCTTTGCACTCGAAGCGCGATTTCCAACCGCGCTGAGGGAACCCTTGGGCGCCTCCGTTACCTTTTAGGAGGCGACCGCCCCAGTCAAACTGCCCGCCTGACATTGTCCCTTGCCCGGATGACGGGCACAAGTTAGAAGATCAGTACCTCAAGGGTGGTATCCCAACGGCGGCTCCACCAAGGCTGGCGCCCTGATTTCCAAGCCTCCCACCTATCCTGTACATGAGATACCCATCTTCCATATCAAGCTACAGTCAAGCTCCATGGGGTCTTTCCGTCTAGCCACGGGTAACCTGCATCTTCACAGGTATTACAATTTCACCGGATCTCTCGTCGAGACAGCGCCCAAGTCGTTACGCCATTCGTGCGGGTCGGAACTTACCCGACAAGGAATTTCGCTACCTTAGGACCGTTATAGTTACGGCCGCCGTTTACTGGGGCTTCGGTTCAGAGCTTCGCTTTCGCTAACCCTTCCCTTAACCTTCCAGCACCGGGCAGGCGTCAGCCCTATACGTCGCCTTACGGCTTAGCAGAGACCTGTGTTTTTGCTAAACAGTCGCTTGGGCCTTTTCACTGCGGCTCCCTCGGGCTCATCACCCTACCGGAGCGCCCCTTCTCCCGAAGTTACGGGGCCATTTTGCCGAGTTCCTTAACGAGAGTTCTTCCGAGCACCTTAGGATTCTCTCCTCGCCTACCTGTGTCGGTTTGCGGTACGGGCACCAGCAACCTCGCTAGAAGCTTTTCTTGGCAGCGTGAAATCAGGGACTTCGCTACTTGAATTCGCTCGGCATCACAGCTCAGCCTTACCGAGAGACGGATTTGCCTGCCTCTCAGCCTCGCTGCTTGCACGGACATCCAATCGTCCGCTCACCCTATCCTTCTGCGTCACTCCATCGCTCAAACGGCTGCATGGTGGTACAGGAATTTCCACCTGTTGTCCATCGCCTACGCCTTTCGGCCTCGGCTTAGGTCCCGACTAACCCTGGGCGGACGAGCCTTCCCCAGGAACCCTTAGGCTTTCGGTGGACAGGATTCTCACCTGTCTTTTCGCTACTTATACCGGCATTCTCACTTCTCATCAGTCCACCAGTCCTCACGGTCTAGCTTCAACCCGATGAGAACGCTCCCCTACCACGGATCGTTCATCACCCTAGACTCATGGC
The DNA here is from genome assembly GCF_023705585.1 of Collibacillus ludicampi. NCBI lineage: Bacteria > Bacillati > Bacillota > Bacilli > Caryophanales > Alicyclobacillaceae > Collibacillus > Collibacillus ludicampi. The sequence goes on along the minus strand of NZ_BOQE01000001.1, from coordinate 2,221,560 downwards.
CACCCGCGGTTTGAGCGGGCGATTTTGGCGAATGCTTTTGAATGATCCTTGCGGAGAGCATTCGCAGAAAATGTCTTATACACCATGACGTCCACGGTGACGAACGATCCATCCATAGCTTCGGTATCCGGTTTGAGCCCCGTTACATTTTCCGCGCAGCGTCACTCGACCAGTGAGCTATTACGCACTCTTTAAATGGTGGCTGCTTCTAAGCCAACATCCTGGTTGTCTGTGCACCGCCACATCGTTTCCCACTTAACCGGAATTTAGGGACCTTAGCTGATGGTCTGGGCTGTTTCCCTTTTGACCACGGATCTTAGCACTCGTAGTCTGACTGCCGGAGACCAAGATCATGGCATTCGGAGTTTGACTGAGTTCGGTAACCCGCGAAGGCCCCTAGCCCAATCAGTGCTCTACCTCCATGTCTCTGCTCCGACGCTAGCCCTAAAGCTATTTCGGGGAGAACCAGCTATCTCCGAGTTCGATTGGAATTTCACCGCTATCCCCACGTCATCCCCGCATTTTTCAACATGCGTGGGTTCGGACCTCCATGCGGCTTTACCCGCACTTCATCCTGCACAGGGATAGATCACACGGTTTCGGGTCTACGACTGCGTACTCAAGCCCTCTTCAGACTCGCTTTCGCTGCGGCTCCGGCTTCCCGCCTTAACCTCGCACGCAATCGTAACTCGCCGGTTCATTCTACAAAAGGCACGCCGTCAGGCACATCCTTGCGGATATCGCCCTCCGACTGATTGTAGGCACACGGTTTCAGGTTCTCTTTCACTCCGCTCCCGCGGTGCTTTTCACCTTTCCCTCACGGTACTGGTTCACTATCGGTCGCCAGGTTGTATTTAGCCTTAGGAGGTGGTCCTCCCGGATTCCCACGGGATTCCTCGTGTCCCGCGGTACTCGGGGTCCGTCTCGAGTCCTCTTCGTTTCAGATACGGGACTGTCACCCTCTCTGGTCGGCCGTTCCAAGCCGTTCTCTTACGAAAAGGAGTGGTAACTCCATGTGAGACGCCCCACGACCCCGCCTGTGCAAGCACATGCGGTTTAGGCTCTTCCCCGTTCGCTCGCCACTACTGAGGGAATCACTGTTGTTTTCTTTTCCTCAGGGTACTAAGATGTTTCAGTTCCCTGGTGTACCTTCTCACTGCCTATGGATTCAGCAGTGGATACCCCGCCATTACGCGGGGTGGGTTGCCATTCGGAAATCCCCGGATCAAAGCCTGCTTACGGCTCCCCGAGGCGTATCGGCGTTAGCCCCGTCCTTCATCGGCACCTGGCGCCAAGGCATCCTCCGTGCGCCCTTCGTAGCTTAATCTACAAAGTGACTCGGTTGATTCCAGTTCCATTGCAAACTGCTATGCAGTTCCCTTTGCAATGTCTTCTCATATTCGTTATCCAGTTTTCAAGGAGCAAGTGAAGGATTCACTCCCTCAAAACCAAATCGTGTAGGGAGATTGTTCGGCGTGAGCCGAACCTCGTCATAACATCCTTAGAAAGGAGGTGATCCAGCCGCACCTTCCGATACGGCTACCTTGTTACGACTTCACCCCAGTCATCGGCCCCACCTTAGGCGGCTGGCTCCTCAAAGAGGTTACCCCACCGACTTCGGGTGTTGCCAACTCCCATGGTGTGACGGGCGGTGTGTACAAGGCCGGAACGTATTCACCGCGGCATGCTGATCCGCGATTACTAGCAATTCCGGCTTCATGCAGGCGAGTTGCAGCCTGCAATCCGAACTACGAACGGTTTTCAGGGTTTGGCTCCACCTCGCGGTTTCGCATCCCGTTGTACCGCCCATTGTAGCACGTGTGTAGCCCAGGACATAAGGGGCATGATGATTTGACGTCATCCCCGCCTTCCTCCGACTTGTCGTCGGCAGTCTGTTGTGAGTGCCCAACTGAATGCTGGCAACACAACACAAGGGTTGCGCTCGTTGCGGGACTTAACCCAACATCTCACGACACGAGCTGACGACAACCATGCACCACCTGTCACCGCTGCCCCGAAGGGAAGGTCTGTCTCCAGACCGGTCAGCGGGATGTCAAGCCCTGGTAAGGTTCTTCGCGTTGCTTCGAATTAAACCACATGCTCCACTGCTTGTGCGGGCCCCGTCAATTCCTTTGAGTTTCAGTCTTGCGACCGTACTCCCCAGGCGGAGTGCTTCATGCGTTAGCTTCGGCACTCATGGGTATGAGCCCACGAACACCTAGCACTCATCGTTTACGGCGTGGACTACCAGGGTATCTAATCCTGTTTGCTCCCCACGCTTTCGCGCCTCAACGTCAGGAATCGGCCAGCAAGGCGCCTTCGCCACAGGTGTTCCTCCACATCTCTACGCATTTCACCGCTACACGTGGAATTCCCTTGCCTCTCCGACCCTCAAGCTCTCCCGTATCCAAGGCCGTCCCGGGTTGAGCCCCGGGTTTTCACCCCGGACGCAGAAAGCCGTCTGCGCGCGCTTTACGCCCAGTGAATCCGGACAACGCTTGCCCCTACGTATTACCGCGGCTGCTGGCACGTAGTTAGCCGGGGCTTCCTCCTCCGGTACCGTCAGGATAGGAGCATTGCTTCACCTATCGGTTCGTCCCGGAAGACAGAGTTTTACAATCCGAAGACCTTCATCACTCACGCGGCGTTGCTCCGTCAGGCTTGCGCCCATTGCGGAAGATTCCCTACTGCTGCCTCCCGTAGGAGTCTGGGCCGTGTCTCAGTCCCAGTGTGGCCGGTCACCCTCTCAGGTCGGCTACGCATCGTTGCCTTGGTGAGCCGTTACCTCACCAACTAGCTAATGCGCCGCGGGCCCATCTGGCAGTGACGCCGTGAAGCGCCTTTCCCTCCTCACGGATGCCCGTGAAGAGCGTATCGGGTATTAGCACTCGTTTCCAAGCGTTATCCCCGTCTGCCAGGCAGGTTGCCCACGTGTTACTCACCCGTCCGCCGCTGACTTCGAGGAGCAAGCTCCTCTCCATCCGCGCGACTTGCATGTATTAGGCACGCCGCCAGCGTTCGTCCTGAGCCAGGATCAAACTCTCGAAGAAAGATTGTATGTCACGCTCCGAAGAGCCGACAAAATCAAACATCCTAGCTCCCTACACGATTCAGTTTTCAAAGAGCGACCGTCGCAAAAGCGACTTTTTCAATATACCATCTTGCAATCTATTTTGCAAGTGGTAATTTCTGTTCTTCTTCCTCGTCACCGCTCATCGCGGCGACAGGTGCTATCTTAGCACGTATGCTTTTCTATCTCAATTCAGTCAACCAAACAAGATAAAACAAATCGGATTCAAATCATCATCTATGTCATCAGGGTCGTTGTTATTCTTTCTTTTTCTTTTGTTCTCGATACCATGGACCTGAATGACGACCCACTCCCTTCTAGGCAGGTTGACCCTACAAGAAAGAACGACTAATAGAATACCGCCCAAAACATACATCGAAAAAAACTGCTGGAGGAACGTGTGGACTTTCATGATTGCCCCTCATGCCGCACGCGGCGGCGCCATCAGAGGATGAAATGTTTCTTGTGCGGAAAGAGAAGTTTGTGACTGCCACAAGCAACAGAGCGGCTTTTGGGTGGGTGTTATCGCTTTGCGGCGCAGAGGTGAGTTGAAGGTCGTTCCGCTTCCTTTTCCTTTAAACCTATTAGAGGGCATATGCTTTGCGTGAAAAAGCGACTTTGGAAGTCGTCTCGCAACATTAGAAAAAGATCCGCGCGAGACGACCTCCACGGAGCATGAGCGCAAAGCATATGCCTCGAAGGAACCCAAGCGCAAAGCGATACACCCACCCAAGCACTAGTTTTCAAGATAGTACCGTACCCCAGTAACAGTTACCGCTTTCGTTTCAAGGGCAGGGTGATATGAAAGACCGTCCCGACCCCTATTTGGCTTTCGACACGAACTTTCCCGTGATGGGCTTTTATGATCCATTCGGCGATAGATAAACCGAGACCAGTTCCCTCTCCGGTTCGAGAACGAGTCTTATCTCCTCGATAAAAACGATCAAAGATATGGGGCAAATCTTCCTTGGCAATGCCGACACCGGTGTCCTCCACTGTTATATAAACGAAAGACGAAGAAGGGTGACAAGAAATCTTGATGGATCCTTCATGTGTGTACTTTAAAGCATTGTCTAATAGAATGACAAACAATTGATGCAAACGCTGCTCATCGCCATCCATCAGAATCGGAGACGCAATGGAGGTTTCGATCGTGATGTTTTTTAATTTTGCAAGTTCGCGAAATTGATCCGCGACGCGATTCAAAATTTCATCCAATCGAACGGGTTCAGATAAAATTTGAAGTTGGTTGGAATCAGTTCTCGCCAACGTGAGCAAGTCGGAGACCAATTTATTCATTCTTCTCGTTTCACGAATCATCACGGAAATCTTTTGACTTTCTTGTTCTATGGTGTGGTCTGGATGACGAAACAATCGTTCCAGGTTTACCAACAATATAGATAGCGGTGTGCGCAATTCATGGGAAGCATCGGCAACAAACTGCTGTTGTTTGTTCCATGACCGTTGAATGGGAACGAGAGCCCGTTCCGCTAGAAAAACCCGCAAGCACAGCAATGATGCCGCTTATGATCCCGCCAATCTCTATGACAAACAGCAAATTGTGCAACATATTTTGCTCGGGTTCCAGGTTATAGACCAGTTGGAGAATCCCAAGCGGAACATGACTTGCGAAAGGCATTTGTTCCTGAACCAAAGGTACATTATACACGCGATAGCTTTGATTACCCACAGTGATGGTTTGCACGCTTTCCTTTGTAAGACTGGGACGAAGATCCATGAGATCATTAGAATCAAACGTATCTTCAGGGATCTGCTGAATCACCTGCCCGTCATTGTTCCAAAGCACGAATGTCATGTGACGTTCCGGTTCATGCGCCCCTCTCATTCTGCGATGAAACAAATCTGCAAAATGTCCGTTTCTCAAATGCACGAATTCCTCATACAATGAACTGTCCACTTGTTTATATAACTTGTATTGCATATAAAAATACAAAGTGGCCCCCAACCCATTTAAAAGGAATACAAAGACAATAGAATTAAGAAGCACCAGGCGAATACGTGTCTTTTTAAACATAGGTGTTTACCCTCGCTTTAACATGTATCCCACCCCGCGAATCGTTCTGATATAATTGTCGCATCCATGATCCGCTAATTTTTCTTAAATAGTGTACATAAAGATCGACGACGGAATCGGCAGCGTCAGCGTCAATCCCCCACACCCGGTCTAAAATTTGACCTCGTGTAAGAATTTGCTCTTTATTGCAAACAAAATACTTTAAGAGTTCATATTCCTTATTTGTCAGGTTTAAAGGGTGATCGTCAACAAATCCGTCATACGCTTTTTCAGGCATTCGAATACGCCCGTAAGAAATTTCACCCTCATTTCCGAGTATACCGTTTCTCCTTAAAAGCGCCCGTATCCGAGCAAGCAATTCCTCGGAAGCAAACGGTTTTACGAGGTAATCGTCGGCACCGGAATCGAGACCCCTCACCCGATCTTCCACACTGTCCTTAGCGGTTAAGAAAATCGCCGGGGTTTTATGGATCGGGCACGCAATTTTTTTATCATTTCCAAACCGTCCAGCTCCGGTAACATGATGTCGAGAACCATGAGGTCGTATATTCCGGTTTCAGCCATCGAATATCCATCTTCCCCATTCAGTGCTACATCGACTTTATATCCCTCATCCTTCAACAGATCAGCGATTGCATGCAAGAGCGATCGATCGTCTTCCACAACCAAGATTCTCATACGTAACATGACCTCCATCACGCACCAGCGCAGCCAGTCAGAGATTCACTGTACTCGAGCTGTCATCGACTTCATTGAAACAATACACCATGTCTACAAGCGAAAGCAATGATCAATCGGCCATGACCGCAAAGAGTAGAAAACTTTTGAACTTATGGAAACACGTCATTCTTTGAATTTGATTTGATTTGAACCGATTATCATGAAAATCAGTGCTTGGGTGGATGTATCGCTTTGCGCTTGGGTTCGATGAAGGTCGTCCCGCACGAATTCTTTACAGAGGTTGCGGAACGACCTTCAACTCACCTCTGCGCTGCAAAGCGTTACAATCCACCCAAAAGCCACTCCGCTTCTTGTGGTAGTCTCAAACTTCACCTTCCGCATAATAAACTTTTCTTCCCCTGATGGCTCCTCTTACAGCATGGGAGCTCAAATGAAAAAGAGAGGTTTAACCGAACCCCTCTTTTCCTGCATGACATACTCATTCATGAATGCCCTTCTCAAGGATTGTTGTGTATGTTGTCTTTGAAATTAATATCCTACCGTGAAACGTTTGCGAACGAAACGGGGATTTTCCAACTCATCAATCATCGCCACTGCGTAATCTTCTGCGGAAATGCGGCTTTCTCCATTTTCGTTAACAACGAGCTGATCCGTACCGATGCGGTACTTTCCTGTTTTTTCTCCAGGTTCAATGAGGGCCGCCGGGCAGAGACAAGTCCAGTCGAGGTCGCAAGTACGATACACCTCAAGGGCATCCCGGTGTGCCAATGCGATTGACTTCCATGCAGAAGGGAACTCTGGGGTGTCAACCAGTTGGACTCCTGGAGCCACTTCAAGACTTCCGGCCCCACCCACGGCGAGCACACGACGTACGCCGGCGCGTTGTACACCACTGACCAGTGATTTGACTGCATCAATCAAAGTCTGCTCTTGTCCGTGCGCCGGTCCATATGCACTGATCACAGCCTCATGTCCGGCTGCTGCAGCTGCGATACTCTCCTCGTTAAAAATATCACCGATCACGCTCTGCAGGTTAGGGTGCTTGATTGCCAATCGTGCAGGATCACGAACAATCGCTGTCACTTGATGTCCTCGCTCCAACGCCTCCTGTAAAATTCGTTGCCCGATGGTACCTGTAGCACCGATCAATGCGATTTTCATCTGTTCCTCTCTTCCTTTCCCGATCATTTTACGGTCGGTGTGGCTCCACTTGGCAATGTCTGTCTGGCTTTGGCGATTTAACCGAAACTGATTTGGTTACAGTTCAGGGTAAAAAAATTATGATTCAGTTAAACCCAGGTTAAGGCTATGTGAAAGAGCGCGTTTCGCAACCTGTGCGATCGTATATTTCTGTAGAGATTGTATGATCGCGTCTTCGACATCTTTGGCAATCTTCGAAATCACCGCAGGCATCCCCGCACCGATAGGACAGAGAGGATTGGGTTCAGCCGGGCTGGGAGCGATTGCTTGTACCGGCTGGAGTGATTGGTATACCTCAGCCAGAGTGATTTCTTCTGCCGGTCTTGTCAGCCGATATCCTCCGTCCCTGCCTTCCCGGGTTTCCACGATACCGACTTCCACAAGGTGTTTGAGCACTCGCCGCAGGAAAACCGCATGGGTATTCACGCTCCCCGCAATATAACTGCTTGAATAACCGTCTTTGTTCTGTGCCAAAAGTGCCAAGGCATGAACAGACATGGCAAACCAACCAGAAGCCATTTGATTACCTCCCGATGGATATACTATAACTATTATAGTTTTAGTTTTCAAGAAAAAAATTGATGATATTCAATGAAATACCTGTTCTTTATACCTTTTTTTACGACATACGATCAACGATCATTCGTGATCTTCTTATGTTAACTTCGTTTGAATACTTCTTGTTACGTTCAAGCGAAGCTGATAAAAGAAACTTATCTTCCTTATAAAAAGTTTCAATTTTCATTCAAGATAGAAAGATGGTACGATCGTGAAAACAAAATTAATTCATATAAAAATAATTGGAAAGGTAGGTATTGTATATGAAGGTCGTTGGTTTTGCAAAAGGAATCGCACTCGGACTTCTGGCTTTCCCGGCATTGCCCATACTGTTCGCCCGCAGCGTAGCGGAACAGGTTCAGTTCAAGTGAACGAGTCTGTGATGGGTACGGTGTCGCGAGTCAAAAGGAAACCACCGTCAAAAAAACCTTGACGGTGGTTACACATGAAAAACTGGGGGGTACCGAGAATTCTACAGTCTAATAACCCATGTCTTGACCCCGTGAAACATGTTTCCTGCGACCGATCGTCTTATTTTGTATCCACTCATAAAAGATGGGAATCACAAGCAGACTGATCAAAGTTGAGCTGATCATCCCTCCTACAACGATGATACCCAGCGTTTGTGAAATCACCGTATCTTTACTGTGAGAGAGAGCCAGGGGAAGCAAAGTTAAAATGGTGGTCCATGCTGTGATCAAAACCGGGCGTACACGAGATCGAGTCCCTTGAATTACGGCTTTCTCTAAAACCATACCCGAATTCAAGTTACGCTCAATTTTATCCACCAGAACAATCCCATTGGTTACAACGATCCCCGTAAGCATCAAGAGACCTACAAACGCCGATAAATCCCACTCTTTACTGAAAAGAAACATGCCCCATACTGATCCAATCAGGGCTAAAGGTACACATAACAAAACGGCCAGCGGCGCTTTCCATCCTCTAAAAACGGCACTCACAATCGAGAGAACCAGTAGGACGGAACAAGACAATGCGATCGACATGTCATAGATCATCTGATTAACCTGTTCAGTCGTTCCTCCTAATGAATACTTGACTCCCGACGGGAGTGAAAGTCCTCGAAGAACTTCTTCCGTTTGTCGTGTAACTTTTCCAACATCCTGCGAGATGATATTCGCGGTGACTCGGGAAAACGGTTGACCATCACGTTCCCGAATGACCGTTGGCGGCTGATTGGATTGGAGAGAAGCCAGTTGATCAAGCCTGAATGTTTTTCCATCTTTCCCTTGAAACGTTTCCCCCATTTACGAGGAAAGGATGTCTTTCGCCGGAGCGTTACCGATATTTCCGCCATTTCCCGTTTGTTGAGTACCCAGAAAATCGGTAGTGATTGCAACGGGAATCATCCGCTGATCCATCGTTATCATGAGGTTCGTACTTTGCGAAACATAGCGTTCAATCCTGTGAAGGACGTCCTCCATTGGTACCCCGTTTTTTTCAATCGCTTCCCGATTCAATCGTATCTGGTATCCTGTTGCGGATCCTTTGTCATCTGCCGTACCCTCTACGCTGATCCCCGGAACGAGTTGAAGTTTACTTCTGATCATTCTCGCCGCGTTCTCCAAAGTCTGACTATCAGCACCGGTGAGATCAATCTTGAGTTGCGAATCATCACCCGCGATGTTCTGGTTCGTGATCGTATCAACCGTACTGTTTGACAAGGGGACAAACGTGCTTCTCATGTCGGATATCAACCGGTCGATATCCACACCGGGTTTAACCGTCACCGCGATGTTTGCCACATGGTCTTCCTGTACCCAACCTCCTCCCTCATCGAACACATCATCAAATTGAGGAGTAAAGGATGATCCGAAAGTTGCAGAAAATGTCTCTACTTCCGGTTTTGCCTTTAAATAGCTTTCCGCATGTCTCACTTCTTGGTCGACTTCTTGCCATGAAACTTCTTCCGGCAACTCCAATTGCATCAAGATTTGCCCCGATCGGTTTGTTGGCAAAAAGTTGACCGGCAGACTCGCAGCCATCACCCCTGTAACCAGAAAAATGGTAACGCAAACCGCGATTACCTTGCCCCTTCTTCGAAAAGCCCACCGCAACACTCGTTCTGCCGGTGCTTCCACGCTTGCAGCCGAATCTTTTATCGCCTTTTTCCATCCCAGGTTGTACAGAGCGGGTACAACCATCAGAGAGACAAAGAGAGAAGTGATCAACGCGATGGTGACAGACCAGGCAAACCCGGAAAAGGCAGCACTGATCATCCCTCCGCTCAAAGCGATGGGAAGAAAGACGACGACCGTCGTCGCCGTCGAGGAGACGACGGCAGGAATCATCTCCCGAACGGCATCCGCGATGATCCCCGGGCTCCATTTACCTTCTGACTCACTGACTTTGCGATACATATTGTCAAGAATGACAATTGAGTCATCGACCACCCGGCCCATGGCAACAATGAGCCCTGAAATTGTCAGGATATTCAGGGTAATGCCCATAGTTTTGAGAATAGCCGTTGTTGACGATAGACAAATCGGCAGGGATAGTACGATTAACAAGGTTGTGCGTACATGCCGAAAAAAGAGAAAGACACAGAACATGGCAAAAACGGAACCAAGTACCCCTTCTTTCACGAGCCCCATCAGAGAAGACTTGATTTCTTCGCCTTTATCATAAAGTACCGAAAGCTGTATGTTTCCCGAACGGACGTCAGGGATGTGTTGCAAACGCTCCATGACCCTTTCCGATACTTCGGTGATATTGGAAGACGGGGTCTTTAACACATCCATCATAACACTTGGCTTTCCGTTCGTTCGCGAGACCGTCTGCAAATCTATGATCGTTTGTGTAACATCTGCAACGTGGGATAGAGGGACAGTTTTTCCATCCTTGTTATGAACAAGGGCGTTTTTTATGTCTTGTTCAGTGAAATCCCAACCGGCCACTTGCAGAGAAATTGACGTCTGGGGCCCTGTAACCCTTCCCTGCGGCAAAGTCAGATGGAAAGCAGAAAGGGATTGCTGTACATCTTGGATGGTGAGCCCTTCTCTTTCGAGATCTCTTATCCGAAGGGTGACTCGATAACCGTTCGTCCCTCCACCCGTCACGCGGATATCGCTCACTCCGGGTATACGTTTCAGTTCCCGAACCACATGTTCTTGCACCGATGTACGCAACATCTGTTCATCGACCCGATCGGATGGACTCGTGAGACTGATCCGCATCATCGGGAGAGAACTCGAACTGACGCGTGTAATCAGCGGTTTATCGACACCGTTTGGCAGAGATACTCCTTCTAACGCATGGGCCACTTCGGCTTCCGCTTTCTTCATGTCGTAATCCAAAGGGAAAGAAAGACTCATAAACAGCCCGCCCGCAAGGGAATTTGTCTCTACATGCGAAAGCCCATCCACACCCCTGACCGCTTGTTCAAGCACAGGAGCCACGTTTTCTTTCACCTGAGCTGCATCTTCATCAGGTGCATGTACGGTGATCATCAATGTAGAATTATCGATGGACGGCAAATAATCGCGTTGCATCTGATAGGCGGAAAATCCTCCCCATACGAAGATCAAAAGTATACACGCGATGACGAGAATCGTCCGTTTCATGATCGCTTCCAGAAATCGTTTCATCTTCAAATCGAGAACCCCGACCGGTTCCCGAACGGCACCTGCCCTTCCCTTCAGCCGAATCGCTCATTTTTAAAAACGGCGTGCTTTTCCTCCAAGCACGCCTCACGCTGTGTTTGCCACTCATTGTCTTTTTTGTATCAACTGTCACGTTTCACACGGAATGTTTAATTTTTAACCTTCGGCAAGGGTTCATCCCCTTTTGTTGCTTTCCACAGTACGCGATTCAGCTCACCTGACGGAACGGTATCCTCCTTGGAAAAATCCATTTTTTCGGAGATTTGCGCCATTGGCGCGTTGGATTCGTTCACTTTATCCAACGGATACTTCGGCTGCTCAACCGAATATGGCGTAAAGTCCGGTTTGTTTGTAAACGACCCGAGCATCGGTGTGGCAGCGGCGTCAAATTGCGTCATCGGCTTCATGCCTAAAATCAACTCGATCGTTCGGATCATCGAGGCCGTATCATAGAAGGTACTATCCACTCCCCCTCCCTTTTGCGTGTAGGGACTGATGACCAGAGACTCCGTACGGTGAGCATCCACATGATCATAACCGTCTTGCGCATCATCTTCCGTTACGAAAATGGCTGTATCCTTCCAATATTTCGAATGACTGACCGTATCCACGAGCTTTCCTAGAGCATAATCATTTTGTGCAACCATCGCTTGTGGAGTAAGCGCGCCCGGTTTAGTCCCCGCCGTATGATCATTAGGGAGACGGACAATTTCCAATTGCGGGAGGTTGCCGTTTTGCTCAAACTGCTTGAATTCCTTTGCCCATTCGTCGACCCGGTCAAGATCTGAAATGTTCAAATTCCAACCGGGATAGTTCGGGTCATAGTGATTACCGATGCTGGGATCGCTAGGTACATTCTGGCCAGACTTATAAAATTCTCCGTAATCACGGAATGTGACCCCAGACCTTGCTGCATTGTTCCACAAAAATCCCGCTTTCGAATACGTTGCTTCATTATCTCCTTCGAAATCATATCCGCGTCCCCGGCCGGAATAGTTTGCCAGCCAGTTCTTTTCGGTATAGTCATTCGCTTTGGCCGCAGTTGCCCAGTTATGCCCTTGCGCACTGATCTCCGCATCCGCGTAGAAATTATCAAGCGTGACAAACTGATTCGCCAGTTTGTGAAGATTCGGCGTGATATCTTTGCCAAACATCGTCAAGCTGGGATCGCCGTTGCCTTTCCCCAAATCCCCGAAGACCTGATCATATGCCCGGTTCTCTTTGATCACATAAATCACGTGTTTGATCGGGGACTTTTCTGAAGGAAACCTTGGAACAGGGAAATCCTTATCGTCAGAGCTACGGAACCATCCGTCTTTTTTGGCTTCAGGGATTCGATTGTTCTCTTCCACCTGTTTGGTATACTTCTCCAATTGTTCCTGTGTAGGAACATCGATGATCGACAAAGTTCCTTTTATCATATTGCCGATGTATTGTTTTTCCTTGTTGGGGCCTGCCCCCAGTCCTTTCGCGTTGAGAACCATTAATCTCTTTCCGTCTTCGCTGACATAGACACCTGTCGGATACCAGGCTGTAGGAATGAGGCCTTTCACCTTCGCTTGTGCCCGACCTTCACCGTTACCAAGATCCACGACGGCTATGTCATTATTCCCTGCATTCGCCACATAAAGCGTTTTTCCATCGGGGCTTATGGCAAATGCATCCGGCTGTGTACCTGTCTGCGCCCCGCGATAAGGAGCGAGAGAAATGGTTTGCACCACTTCCTGTTGTTTCGGATTCAAGACCGAGATTTCGTCACTGTCCGAGTTCGCAACATAGATCCATCCGTTTACCGGATTTTCCGCCAACGCGTTAGGGTGTAAACCAACAGTGACTGTCTTCTTCAAAGATAAATCTTTCGCATCCAGGATACAGATACTGCTCTCTCCCCAGTTGCTGACATAGAGCCAATTGCCGTCACGACTCAGAAGTGCCATGTAGGGATTTTTCCCCACAGGGGTAGTAGCCTTGATCTCACCAGTTGCGAGGTCAATCATAGAAACCGAGTTCCCTAAATTATTGGCTACATACAAAAACTGCCCATCCGGTGATACCGAGAGTCCCGCCGGATACTCGTTCATGTTGTTTCCGTTGTTCAAGAGAATGGGGTTTTGCTCTGCCAGTTGGCCCTCTGAAAAAGCAAAAACGCGAATTTTATTGTTTCCTCCGGCAGGTGCGTACAACTTCTTGCCATCAGGACTGAATGCGACACCGAGATAAAGCGCCTCTTTGGATGAATACGGTATGGTTTGTGTCACCTTTTGCTCTTTCAGATCGACAACTTGCAACGACTGAGTGCCCTGTCCGTCATTTGAAACAACCAAATAACGGTGATCCGGGCTTACAGTTCCTCCCATCGGAAAATCCCCTAAAGTCAGTTGCGTCCCGGCAGGAGTCAGATACCAACCGTTAGGGGTCACTCCCGTTTCATCCCCTTTCGGTCCTGCTGTCATTGAATAAGCGGCCAGTGCGGAACTTGAACCCAGCACCAATGTTGCCAGGGCGAATGTGGTTAACTTTCTTCGCAGGTTCCTTTTTTTCATTCCATGATTCCCTCCTCATCCACATGAAACGGATATTGCTTTTGCATACCACCCTTCGAGAATGTGTATCTGTCAATTCCATTCTAAATACCCGTTGTAAATTGACTGTTGATAGTCAATAAAAATATGTTGAAGAGTACCCTAAACCCTCTGCTATCCATTGCCTCCCATTGTCTAGTCAGTGATGAACATGGTTGTAAAGGTATAAAAGAAAAAAGTCTGCGTGTTTCCGCAGACCTCGCAATCAAAATATTCTTTAATTAAAAGGCTAGTGGCCGAGTGATTCATCGTATATCATTGATGAATGAATAATGGAACACAACCTTTCGATTACACTGTATCATTGTTTGACGATTTTTTCTCAAAGAGAGCCATCCACTCATCTACCTGTAAGGATATGATTTGATCATGATTTATCGTCACGGAAAAGTATTCGTGAATCGTCCGGTCAGCCGATTGAATATACCCCTGTACCTCCCGGATCTGCTGTTCGCTTCTTGCCGTTCGTTTCACCCATGTCGGGAAATCATATGTTTTCTTCCGAATTCGGGATTTCCGTTCTTCAAATCCCCAATGATGGAGCCAACCTTTCCATTCAGGGATGGTATGGCACCTGACGTGACTTTCATCCCTCAATTTTTCCAAGGTATTCATAAATTGATCCAGCTGTTGATCCTCTGGGGATACATTATCGATAAGCACGAATTTTCCGCCCGGTCTTAGAATCCGGTTGACCTCACGTATAAAATTCTCTGGATTTGGAAAATGATGTGCGGCAATACGACAGGTAACGGCATCAAACGTCTCATTTAAAAAAGGTAGGGATTCGGCATCGGCAATGATGTACCAAATATTTTGATATTCATGCAGATGTTTTTTTGCCGCTTGCAACATTTGTTGGGTCAAGTCGGTCGCAAAGACGTGGGCAACATGGGGAGATAAAGCTTTTGCCACATGTCCCCCGCCGGTCGCGATATCCAGTATGATCCAATTGGGATCTGGGTGTAGCCAATTCACCAGCTGAGAGAGATCATCCCCTCTTGCGTGTGATTCACTCATGACATATTTCTCCGCATTCTTGGCAAATTGACTTTGCACAAGCTTTTTTACTTCTTCATTTTGCGTCATCCGTTCCTCCCTCCCTGCTTAGACGGCGAGTGTCTTACCTGCATTGTCGATCGCATATGCAAGAAAAGGTATGACTATCTCACCATCGGCATTCCTATTTTTAAATAAATCTAATAATTTTTGCCCGTTCATTCGAGATTCCGAACCTAGGAACCTGTATAGTACCGATTCACTATGACACGATTGTATCATAAATTTACACATGATTTTGAAAATCCGCCCCCAGAATTTATGTTCTGTAAAGTGTTATAGGACGGGTAAATCTGGGCACTGGTCAATCAGCAGGCATTCCGCAGAGAGTTGATTTTCCTGATGATAAGGGAAATCGGATTTTTTTGCCTTTGAATAAAAAAGGGCACACTTCCAAAAAAGGATATTGACATTGACGTATACGTAAAGGTGTACAGTTATGGTGTCAGGAGGTGAACACATGGAATACACCGTGCAGAAGCTGGCCCGGTTGGCAGGAATCAGCACCAGAACGCTTCGGTATTATGATGAGATTGGGATTTTGAAGCCGGCAAGAATCAATTCGTCGGGATACCGGATCTATGGTCAGGCTGAAGTAGACCGTTTACAGCAAATCCTGTTTTACAAGGAACTAGGGGTCAGTCTTGACGTGATTAAAGAAATCGTCACCTCCCCCTTCTATGACGGAGCTAAAGCTCTTCGGGAACACCGTGAACAACTCCTCGCCAAAAGAAAGCAGTTGGATGTGCTGATCGCCAATGTGGAAAAAACAATTGCTTCAATGGAAGGGAGAATCATCATGACCGATAAAGAAAAGTTTGAAGGTTTTAAGAAGCAGATGATTGACGACAATGAGGCTAAATACGGGAAAGAGATCCGTGCGAAATATGGCGATGATATCGTGAACCGATCCAATGAAAAATTGCAGAACATGACGAAAGAAGAGTATGAAGAGGTTACCCGTTTGGCGGATGAAATCCTGGCAACACTTGCCGAAGCGTTTGCAAATGGTGACCCAGCCAGCGACATTGCGCAAAAAACGGCGGAGCTGCATAAGCAGTGGCTTACGTATTTCTGGAGCGAATACAGCAAAGAAGCGCATGCTGGCCTTGCCCAAATGTATGTGGATGATGAACGGTTTAAGGCATACTATGAAAAGCAGCCCGGTATGACCGTATTCCTGAGAGACGCGATTCACATCTATACAGGCGTTACGAAATAGATATGGGGAATCGTATGCACACCAAATAAGCCTGTGTCAGTCTTCAGCGTGTAGACTATGTACTGAAGGTAAGGTCTACACGCTCATTTTTTATCTCGGAGTAAAGTAAGTACTTACTTTATATTTGTAAAAGTTTATATTAGAATGATCTTGAAGAGATTTTTTCAACAAGGGGGGAAAGTTACTAAAAAGAATGGCGCTGATCTTATCCGTTGGCACTGCGCTTTCGTGTACAAGTAAGGACTTACTTGATTAAAAGAAAGGTGACCAACCAATGAAATCACATGTGTTATTTTTTGAACAAGTGGATCGTTCCAGTCTCCCCTATGTCGGGGGAAAGGGAGCCAACCTGGGTGAACTGAGTAAGGCAGGATTTCCGGTGCCCGGTGGATTTTGTGTGACGACATACGCGTATAAAGATTTTATTGCCACCAGCCCCGAAATGGATTCTCTGTTAGATGAACTAAATGCAATGGACCCGAATGATTTAAACCAATTGCGGAAGTTGGGAGAGCGTATTCGTACCCATTTGCAGAAACTGGAGATCCCTGCCCAGTTGAGAAAGGAAATTCTTCAAGCGTGGGAATCGGTGGGGAAAGAGTATGCTTATGCCGTCCGTTCCAGTGCAACGGCTGAGGATCTGCCTACCGCTTCGTTTGCGGGTCAGCAGGATACCTATTTGAACATTAAAGGACAGGATGAACTGCTTCAATCTATTCATAAATGTTGGGCGTCTCTGTTTACGGATCGCGCCATTTCCTATCGTTCAAAAAATAGGTTCGATCATCGTCAGGTCTACCTGTCTGTCGTGGTGCAACGGATGGTGAATCCGGAAGTCTCAGGGATTCTTTTTACCGCTGATCCTGTGAATGGCAATCGCAAGGTGGTTTCCATCGACGCCAGTTTCGGATTGGGGGAAGCCATCGTATCCGGAATGGTTTCAGCAGATTTATACAAAGTAAAAGACGGTAAAATCATTGAAAAGAACCTATCGGAAAAGAAAATCGCGATTTACTCCCTTCCCGAAGGAGGTACGGTAAAAAAAGACTTGCCTCCAGAGCAACAATCCAAACAAGCCTTGACGGACGAGCAAATCTTGCGTTTGGCTGAGCTGGGAAAAAGAATCGAGAAGCATTTTGGCTCTCCACAAGATATTGAGTTCTGTATTGAAAAAGGAAAGATTTTTGTTGTGCAAAGCCGGCCGATCACTTCGCTGTATCCGCTGCCCGACATTCCTCAAGAACCGCTTCGTGTCATGTTCTCCTTTGGCCATGTACAAATGATGACAGATGCCATGAAACCGTTGGGGATATCAGTCTTACGAACCATTCTTCCGAAAACAGTTCTTTTAGAAGCAGGGGGACATCTTTTTGTTGATCCCACGGAAGTGCTTCGTACCAAGCTGGGCAGAAAAATATTACCCAAAGCTATCCAACATATATTTGATGAAGCGCTCAGCCAAGCCCTTCGTGAAGTCATTCAGAGGCCTGAGTTTCTCCATGTTCCTCCCAAACCGGGGTTCGTTCAGTCAGCACGTCGATTCGCTGCCCCCATCATCAAAGATGTGTGGAAAAATCTTTGGAAGCGTGACCCGAAATTAGCAAAAAGCAAGGTTGAAAGCTATATGCAGAAAAAATGGACAGAGATCCGTGAAGATTTGCAGGGGAAAAGCGGGGCCAAACGCCTGGAAACTGTTCAATATCAGTTAAGCATTTTAGGTAAGAGTGTATTTTTACAGAACCTCTTACCGTACGTCATTTGTTTCCCGATCTCATTCATTATGTTAAAGAAATTGCTAGGGGATGTTAAAGAACTCTATCAATTAAATAAATCCCTCCCTGGCAATATCACCAGTGAAATGGGCCTGCAGATTGGCGACTTGGCTGATCTGGTGCGCGAATTGCCCGAAGTCGAGGAGTATCTGAAACACGCAAATGACCAGACCTTCTATGAAGGACTTTTACACGTACGCGGGGGAGAAAGGTTTACACGCGCTTTTGAAGTTTTTATCGCCAAATACGGACATAGATGCCCGGGTGAAATTGACGTGACAAGACCTCGTTGGCGTGAAGCGCCTACCCTACTGGTTCCCGCGATCCTGGGACACATGCGTAGCGTGAAGCCGGGAGAACATCGACAAAAATTCGTTCAAGGAGAACAGGAAGCCCAAGAAGCTGCTCAGCGTATTCTGGATCATGTAGGACGCAGCGGTTTGAAGTCCAAATGGATCAAACGTCTTATGGAGGTATATCGCCATATGGGCGGGCTTCGGGAACACCCCAAATATCTGCTTACTTTGATTTTGGATGAATGCAAAAAAGCGATTATGGCTGAAGCGGAAGAACTGGCAAAGAAAGGGGTTCTACAGCAAACGGAAGATGTATTTTTCTTTACTCTTGACGAGTTGATTCAACTCTCAAAAGGAGAGTTTAAACAAGATGTCTCCTCACTTGTTGCTAAGCGTAAAGAAAAATATGAATGGCACCAAACCTTGCGTCCTCCCAAAGTGATGACGAGTGAAGGGGAAATTGTAACAGGTTCTCCCAGGAAAGGAGATTTTCCCAAAGGGGCGCTTGTCGGTACACCCGCTTCCGCTGGAGTGGTTGAAGGGAAGGCCTGTATTGTCTTTAAACCGGAAGAAGCCCATCTCAATGAAGGGGAAATTCTTGTTGCTCCTCATACGGATCCTGGTTGGACTCCGTTATTCCAATCAGCAAAAGCCCTGGTTACAGAGGTAGGCGGCCTGATGACTCACGGTTCGGTGGTGGCCCGTGAATACGGAATTCCCGCCGTGGTGGGAGTGGATGATGCCACCAAGAAAATCAAAGACGGACAAATGATTCGCGTCGATGGAAACCAGGGATTTGTGGAGATTTTACGTGATGAAAATGAGTAAGCGTTTTATCATATTCATGAGGATTCTCTTGGGGGCGACGGCGGACACCTCACTCTTCACGGATATTTGATGGGTAGTCAGTTTGAAAGAGCAAACCGTGAAACGAAAACAGAAGGGAACGAAAATGAACAATCAACTGAAATCGTTATTTAAAGAATATCGCGATATTTTGATCGATACCAACCTGACAGATAAACAAAAGGATATTATCCGGGCAGCCTTGGAGTTATTTGCAGATAAAGGATATGAGGGAACCACTACCCAGGCCATTGCACAAAAAGCAAAGGTGTCAGAGAAAACGCTCTTTAAGTACTTTAACAGTAAACAGGAGTTATTCAGGCAAACGGTTTACCCTGCCATGTTACAAGCTTTACAACCCATGTTGATCGAACGTACAGAAAAAATCTTAGGGAAAGGGAATGACTACCATGATATACTTCACGCCGTATTTAAGGACAGAGTAGAATTTGCAATAGAAAACACAGATGTCATTAAGTTAGTATTACAGGAACTCCTCTTAAGTCAGGAATTTCGCGAAGTGATGTCGCAGTTTGTGAAACAAGATGTGTTCCCGAGGATTTCACAAGTATTCCAAACCTTGAGCGAAGCTGAACATTCAAGAATTCCTCTTTCCTCTTTGATCCGTGTCGTTCTCAGCTTGCTTGCCGGATATGTCATAACAAGAACGATACTCTTACCCGATCAGGAATGGGACGATGAGAAAGAAATTCAATTCATGTTGGATATTTTATTTAACGGCATAGACAATCCTTCTCTATAACTATCCGTTTGGCTTAAAATAGCCCAAGCTAATTTTTTAGCTTGGGCGTTATTTGTTTCTTAAAAGGTATGAATTGAGCATGCGGATTCACACAGGATGATCAGCACAATTGAGATAATCATGTAATTCTGTCATCTATCCCAAGTACCAGACAGAGTAACGTCGGTGACAATCATTTTATTTATGGCCCTCAGTGTAAATTTGGAAAACTACACCGAACTTGTCCGTTACAATACCGTAAGCGGGGCTAAAATGAGTTTCTTGTAGCGGCATGTTCACTTGACCGTCTTGCTGCAAGGATTCATAAATTTGTTTTGATTTTTCCAAGTCATTAGTTGAAATACAGATGGTGACTTGATTTCCACTTTGATGGGGTTGACCAGGGAACGTATCAGAAAGCATCAGCTCCGTTTCGCCGACTTTTAAGGTTGCATGTGCCACACGATCCTTTGCATCTGCTGGTAAAGGAAATTCGGGGTTTTCCGGCATCTCTCCGAAAGTTTGGCTAAAGAGGACTTTCGCATCCAATGCTTTTTCGTAAAATTGGATCGCTTCCTTTGCATTCCCATCCATTATCAAATAGGGGATCAATCGCATTGTCATGATGAGTCAACTCCTTGGGTCCAAATTATTTTTTTCGTTTCCAAATCTCCAGGCTTGTCCACCATTTGACACCTTTCAATGAAAACAACCCTACCACCATTGTTTACCTATAATTTCATTATATAACAAGGAACATATGTTTGCAATATAAAAATAGACCCAAGTCGTTTAGCTATTAGTGGTGTATCGCTTTGCGCTTGGGTCGATGAAGGTCGTCGTAGTGGTATATGCTTGGCGTTCATGCTCCGTGGAGGTCGTTTCAGCGGGTATATGCATTGCGCTTATGCTCCGTGAAGGTCGTCTCGCATGGAATCATAATCATATGTTGCGAGACGACCTTCAAAGTCGCTATTACGCGCAATGCATATACCCTTTTACATCCAAAAGGAAGCGAGACGACCTCCAAAGTCGCTTTTTCACGCCAAGCATATACCCTTTTACGGCTTCAAGAAAACGGAACAACCTTCCACTCACCTCTGCGCAGCAAAGCGATACACCCCACCCAAAAGCCACTCCTTTGCATGTGGCAGTTCGAAATCTCCCTTCCCGCACAAGAAACTTTTCATTCTATGATGGCACCGCTTGCGGCATGAATGGTTCCCTTGTATAGCCAGGACTAAAATCGGAGTAATATTAGGTGTCAAAATAGATCAATCACTCCTTTACAACATAACAATGTTATGTTACATTCATCGCAAGGAGGTGTCCCTAGATGGAAGAAGAACTTATCTCCAAAAAAGAACTGCTGGAGCTGACCGGAATTTCGTACGGGCAGTTGTACCGGTGGAAACGCAAAAAACTGATTCCCGAAGATTGGTTTATCCGCAAATCGACGTTCACCGGACAGGAGACGTTTTTCCGCAAACAGCAAATACTCGATCGTATCAATAAAATAAAAGACCTGAAGGACGATTTTTCTCTGGATGAACTGGCCCACTTGTTTTTGTCTTCAAACGAATCGTCCGGCGTACCTTCCCTGAATCCGAAAATCGCTTTGCAGAAAGAAGAATTAATAAAACGTAACATTGTTTCCGAAATGACGCTGAACTTTTATCTCGAACAGATGGGAGACATGACCGTCTTTCCTTTTCAAGCGA
This sequence comes from Collibacillus ludicampi, assembly GCF_023705585.1. NCBI lineage: Bacteria > Bacillati > Bacillota > Bacilli > Caryophanales > Alicyclobacillaceae > Collibacillus > Collibacillus ludicampi. The sequence goes on along the minus strand of NZ_BOQE01000001.1, from coordinate 2,200,153 downwards.
TTCTCTGCGTCTATTTGCTCGAAACCTTGCTGAAAACCGGAGAATTAAGCTTGGACGAAGGAAAAATGATGTTGCAGACGTTCGCGGAGCATTATGAGAAATTTGAAGGCAAACCGAGTGAGTTGATCGTCATCCGCAAAATGGGTGTCTCCTCGATTATGCTGGTCTCAAGTCCCGGCGAAATCCACTTCGATAACGGAGTCAAAATCGTTGTCCGTCTCGATGTGGCCGGATGTATTGAAGAATTGAAGTTGAAACTGAAATGAACGGAGGATGCTTTATGCAGAGCGACATCCGCTATGATCTGACAATTACCGGCAATGGAAGTTCTTTCGGAGGGGTATTCAAAAACGTAAAAATTGTAGGCGATGCGAAAATCGACAGCGATCTCGACTGCCTCGTTTTTAAATCCACCGGAACGACGGAGATTACTGGCAATATGAAAAGCACATCTTGCCATATCATCGGCGAGATGTACCTCAAAGGCAATTTGGAAACGGGGGAAGCAAAAATCACCGGAACCATGGATATCGAAGGAAACGTCAAAACGAAAAAAATGAAATCCAACGGTGAAATCCGTATTCGTGGCGGCTTGGCCGGCGAAGACGTCAATTTGGAAGGTCTGTTTACGATCAAAGGAAACTGCGAGGCCGAAAACCTCCATATGAAAGGTGTATTCACGATTGACGGACTGCTGAATGCCGGTTCGGTTGAGCTGAAAACTCACAGCGAGTGCCGGATCAAAGAAATCGGCGGAGAAAAAATTGACATACGCCGCGGTACTGGGTCCGTATGGAAACGACTGCTTGGTACGTTTTACCTTCCGTCCGATTTTTTCGAAGGTGTTCTTCACGTCGACACAATCGAAGGCGATGATATTTACGTGGAACATACTATGGCGAAAGTCATTCGTGGAACAAACGTCATGATCGGTCCGGGATGCAGTATCGGGCACGTCGAATACACGAATCGGTTTCAAAAGACGGACGACTCGAACATAGGCAACCATACACAGGTGTAAACAAATCTGAGGAAAGGAGAACGATTATGGAACAAAAGACGCGACGCGATTTGACCATTTCCGGCATCATGGGAGGTCAGGGCGGCACGTACCATTCCGTGAACCTTCACGGTGTTGGAAAAATAAACGGTCCTCTGGACTGCATCGATTTCCACTGTCACGGGAGAGTCAGCATTCAGGGAGGCGTAAAGGCGGAGCAAATAGCAGAAATTCATGGGGATGCCCGCATTGCCGGGAATTTAGAGTCGGGTCAAGTGAAAGTCCACGGCAAAACAAACGTCGGAGGATCTGTGTCTGGAGAAGAAATCAAAATTCACGGCTTTCTGAAAGTCAACCGCAATTGCGATGCGGAGTCTTTTTCCACAAGGGGCGGATTTCGGATCAATGGTTTGCTGAATGCCGGAACGATCGACATTCAACTGTACGCGCCATGCGAGGCCAAAGAAATAGGCGGAGGTACGATCCGGATTCAAAAGCCTGGAATGGCCAGTCCGTTCAGCAAGTTCATACGGTCGATTTTGCCCAAAATCGACGTATTGACGGCAGAGACGATTGAAGGCGACGACATTTATCTGGAAAATACCCGGGCAAAAGTCGTTCGGGGAACAAACGTGACGATCGGACCCGGATGCAAAATCGATATCGTCGAATATAAGCAGCATTTCGATCAGGACAAAAACGCAAACGTGTTGAAAAGCAGACGAGTCTAAAGGAGTATGGATCATCATGAATGAGAAAAAAAGCAATCTGGGGATCGTGGTCGCGGGTCTCTTAATCGGCATCTTCATCGCTGCGATGGACAATACGATCGTGGCGACCGCCATGGGTTCGATCGTCGCTGATCTCGGCGGTCTCGACAAGTTTGTCTGGGTGACCTCGGCCTATATGGTAGCCGAAATGTCAGGAATGCCGATCTTCGGAAAGCTGTCGTGCCCGACAAAACAAACGCGTAAATACGAACAACAAGACCGTCAGTTAACCCCTGTATACGCTCTTGAAGTGGCGAATTCAGGCAAGTATAAGCAAAAAATGTGTGGAGATGGCTTATGTGTCGGGAGACCACCCATTTCTCGCAGAGTGGAGGTCTCCCTGAATGCGGAGACGATTCGTTATTTTGGGGACATCGTTCCTCAGAGAATTCATTTTTCCTATGACGATCGCGATGAAAGTAATTGCTGTGCGATGGTAAAACCAATGAGGTATGCTGTGGCCGAAGTATTGCCATCCACGGTAAATGGTACGATGGAAGCATCGGCAACGAGCAAGTCGTCGACTCCATAGACCCGCCCTCGGCGATCAACAACCCCACCTTTCTTAAAAGGTGCCATGCGAAGAGCGCCCTGTTGGTGGTGATTATGACCAAAATTCTGCTTGATAAACGTTTCAAGCGCGGTGTCGTCATCAAGTACGTCCGGTGTTGGAGAAATGAGTTGATACGCGTGGTCAATCGCTTCAAGCTTTTCTGCAATATTCTTGATATACATCTTGTAAATGTTTTTTACCGCTTCCAGATCGGCGGGATCTTCAAGAAATCCTTCATCAGCACGTACGATTTGCAAAGGGTCATTGCTCTGGATTCGAATCGAGCCACGGCTTTTGGGACGCAAGAAAAGAATAGCGATGACGAGTGATTCACTCGAACCGATCCCAATCAGCTGTACACCTCGACGATTGCGATCGGATCCGGGCGTCGGATCAGGCAAGAAAGCCCCGCCTGTGTAAAGAGCATTCGGATCATCAAGAGGTAAGGGGTTGTCATTTGGATTGGTGGTAAAATTTGCAAAGTTAAGCGTGTGGTTTCTCATGTTCTGGCCTACGTTTGGATTATCGAAAATAACAGGAATACCAGCTTCCTTAAGAAGTGCAGCGGGTCCGATTCCAGAAAGCATCAACAAGTGAGCACTATGAATACCTGCTGAAAGAATGACTTTCTCACGAGCGTATGCGCGAATGTATTCCCCTTCTTTAAGGAATTCCACACCGACTGCGCGTTTTTTGGAAAAAAGCACACGAAGGGCTGTTGATTTGAAGAAAACTCTCAATTTTCGGCCATGTAAACCATGACCGTCAGGAGTCATGATATCTGATGACAGAAAAGCGGTTGAGGAACTTTCACGTTGACCGTTTGGCTTCTGATATAATTGCCAGCGGGTAAAAGGGCCAAGGGGGGTTTCTGGATCATTATAGTCAAGAATTTCTGTAAACCCTGATGCTTGCTCTATGGCTGAAACCAGCTTTTTTGCCATGGAAGTTGGATTCACCGGAGCTTGCCTTATGTCTATCCTTCCATGAAATCCACGAACGTCGGGGTTATCTGTTTTCCCGTTATATTTTTCTAGTTTTTTGAAATCATGAATCGCCTTTTGGGGTGACCAAAGAGAACCTAGGAGCTCTTCCCATTCCCTCAAAACGTCTGACGTAGGTCTAACATACTGCTCACCGTTGATCGAAGAGCCGCCACCTAAGAGTCGACCCGTGGTCCATTCAAAAGTACGTCCATCAAGCCCTTTTAGTGGAACTCCTTCACCTTGCCAAAAGTATTGTGGAAAGAAATGTTCTTCAAGCTCTGGAGCAAAAGAAGAATCCCTGATCGGCTTATCTCTATCCTTATTTTCTCCTGCTTCTAGTACAAGAACCGATGTTTTTTTGTCATCAGTTAGAGCCTTTGTTATCACAGCACCAGATGGACCTGTGCCTATCACAATATAGTCAAAAATAAGTTTTTCGCTATTCCCTTGTCGTTGACTCATTCAAAAATCTCCTTAACGACTCATTTTTTTCTATGGGTGCCTTCATCAAGTGACCTTGGATTTTGAGGGGGTGGAGGTCCGATCACTACCGATTCGGTAATCGGTGCCAACACTTGAGCCTACTGTTTAGCGTCCACGTTAGGCCTGTTGGAAGACCTTCGGCGGAGTGAGTCGTAGCAGATCAGATCCCTCCGCGTTCTCGGGTTGTTCATTGTTAAAGATGACAAGCAGATGAGCTTCATCGGAAACCGCTGTGATCCAGTGCCACCAACCCATAGGGAGAAAAACCGCCTGCCCTGGCTTCACGTGATAAGTGAGCAACTGAGGTGTGAACGGATCAAGTACGGAGATGATCAATTCTCCGGAGATCACGTAATCCAGTTCTCCCGCGTTCGGATGCCAGTGCGGTTCCCGAATGTGCCCCTTGGTAAGAAAGAGATCCGCCACCGACAACCCTTGCAGCGCGGGCAGTTGTGTCGATGTCACTTCGTAAGCAATGTTCTTGTCATTCCTTCGAAACAATACGTTGTTCTTCAGGTCAAAAAAAAGATTGGGTGACCCTGACGAAAAGTGATTAGGGGATCCCGACACCCCTCTTCCACTTACATTCATTGATCCAGCCATCGTTTTTTCTGCCTCCCCTTTTTCCATTATTCAATAAGATATCGACATGTTCTGAAGAAAGGCACGGTACTTGCCACGGTTATTCGTCCTCTCAAAAACCCAGGATTGACGTGGGCAATCCATTGCTTGCGTTTGTGTTCGGTTCAGAATTATTGTGTTCGAATTTTTTAATTTCTTGCATTCCTTGACAAAATCAATCATGCATGGATAATCTAAAATGAACAATAATGAGCATAAAATTTATAAAAATTGAAATCTATCTATATAATTGATATGAGGCGAGGTGTTCTCATGCTAGCAGCTGAGCGTAAATTACGGATAGCGGAGTTAGTGAAACAGAAGCGTGTTGCAACAGTTGCTGCTCTTGCTCAAGAATTTCAAGTCCATGAGGCTACAATCCGTCGTGATTTAGCGGAGATGGAGCAAGAAGGTATACTTAAAAGGACTCATGGCGGAGTTGTTATTGTTGACCGTGGAGCGAATCACGAGCCTTCTTTTTCTGAAAGAGCCAGCGAGCAACTTGAGCAGAAAAAACGTATTGGTAAAAAAGCGGCTGAATTAATCGAAGATGGCGAACATGTAATTCTTGATTCTGGCACAACCACCATACACATTGCAAAAAATTTAGTGAATCGTTCAAATATAACTGTTGTTACTAATGATATCAATGTTGCAGTGGAATTACGTGATGCGCAAGGTATTACGGTTATCGTTACAGGGGGTACTTTATATCGTTCCAGTTTTATGTTGAATGGAATGTTTACAAATGAAGTTTTAAGTACCCTTCATGTTCAAAAAGCATTTATCGGAACACCAGCTATACACTCAAAGTACGGTCTAACCCACCCAGAATCAGAACTTGTTCCAACCAAAAAAAGTATGATTGAAGCTGCTCAAGAGATAATTGTTGTTGCAGATGATACAAAAATAGGTAAAGTTACCCTGCATACTGTTGCTCCTATCGAGTCTGTTCACACATTCATAACAGGTTCAGAAGCTTCAGATTCACAACTTCAGCCGTTTAAGGACAATGGGATACGTGTTATTACTGCATAAAAACTAGCTCTTTATCTAAATATAACTTTTTCCTTTCATAAAAAAATCGTAAGTCCTTAAATCACAAAAGGACTTACGATTTTCATTTGAATTAAACTTTAATACTATGTGTATTATTAATTGATTTTATTCGATCTTTTAATTTTTTCAATCGTCCCATTACATCATTCATACCTCTTCCAAAATAATTCTGAAGAAGAAGGTATTCTTGATAAAGTTCATTATATATTTTAACGTGTTCAGGTATTGGCTTAAAAGATACATTTTTGATTCTTCCCATGTTCATAGCGGCTTCTGCTAAAGTTTCATAACCACCGTTCGTTTTTCCAGCAGCTACTGCCCCTAGAATGGCAGCACCAACAGCAGGAGTAAACTCAGTCTCAGAAATTTTGATCTCTCTGTTCATAATATCCGCATAAATTTGCATGAGGAGTCGATTGCGATGTGGTAAACCACCACAAGCGTACAATTCATTGACTTCCAATCCACTTTTTTCGTATTCTTCTAAAATCACACGAGCTCCAAATGCTGTAGCTTCTAGTAATGCCCTGTATATCTCTTCAGGCTTCGTTAATAGTGTATTTCCAATGACTAGGCCAGATAAATCAGCATTATCTAACGGAGAACGGTTACCATTATGCCAATCTAACGCTAATAGTCCACTCTCTCCAGGTTTTAATCGCCCAGCTTCTCTTTCTAACCATTCATAAATACTAATTTGTTTCGATTTAGCGTCTTCGTACACATACGCAGGCACACATCTTTTAACAAACCATGCAAAAAGGTCCCCAACGGCCGACTGACCAGCTTCGTAAGCATACAATCCAGGTATAATACCATCCTTCACCACTCCACTAATTCCTTCTACCTCCCGTTCTTCTCGACTCAGTAACATATGGCATGTTGACGTTCCCATAACCATTACCATTTTTCCAGGAGTTACGACCCCCATCCCTAAAACTGCTGCATGGGCGTCAATCATTCCTACTGCTACAGGTAGACCGGGGTAGAGACCCATGATCTCAGCCATTTCGGGTCTAAGATATCCAGCTTTACTTCCGATCCGAGCGATCGGTCCGCGAAGTTTTGTTTCCGTTATATCTGCGAGCTTTGAATCTAATAAGGAGAAAAAATCTTTCGATGGATATCCTTCCTCGGGATGCCAAAAAGATTTAAATCCAGCAGCACAATTGTTGCGTTTCACCTGTCCAGTCATTTGAGCAGTAATCCAATCGGAGGCTTCCAAAAATAGATCCGCAGCTTGATAGATTTCAGGCGCCTCATTTAAAATTTGCCAACATTTCGGAATCATCCATTCTGAAGAAATTCTTCCTCCATACCTTTTAAGCCAGGGTTCATTTCTCTGGATTGCAAATCGATTTATTTTTTCTGTTTCTTCTTGAGTCGCATGATGTTTCCATAACTTCACCCAAGAATGAGGATTTTTTCTCCAATCTGCATCCCTACATAATGGCTGTAAATTGCGATCGACCGGAATCATAGTGTTTGAGGTAAAATCAATCCCAATACCGATAACATCTTCCGCATGAATACCCGATTCTTTTAAAAGATGCGGAACAGAATTCCTTAAAACTTCTAAATAATCATCCGGATCCTGCAATGCAAAATCCGAGTCTAAATAAATATCCGATTCAGGTAACTTCTCTGTAATTACACCATGAGGATAAACTGTAACATGTGTTGATACTTCCCAACCATTCGTTATATCTACAAGAACCGCTCTACCCGATTCCGTACCAAAATCTATTCCTATCGCGTACTTCCCTCTTTTCACGTTATCCACCTCAAATTGAAAAAAATTTATTTTTCTACCCCTCCAAACGTTAAACCTGATACTATATGCCTTTGAGACAGAAAAGTGATGATTACAACTGGAAGCGTTTGCAATACAGCGAGGGCAGCCATTAACTCCCATTTAATATCAAGAGTATTCGCATATGAGGCCAAAGCTACTGGTAATGTTTTTGCAGCATTTTGTGTCATTATTAAACCGAAAAGCAAATCATTCCAGGTCCAAATTATAGAAAAAATAACTACAACAGCAATCCCCGATCGAACCAAAGGTATTCCAATAAACATTAAAATTTGAATTAAATTACAACCGTCGATTTTAGCCGCTTCTTCTATCTCCCTCGGCACTTTTTTAAAAAAGGATATTAGAATCCACACAGCAAACGGTAGATTGAATGCCGTGTATAACAAGATTAAACCTACTAAAGTATCAAAGATACCCACTTTTTGAAAAATTATAAACAAAGGAATGATCACAGCAATCGGCGGCATCATTTTTGTACTTAATATCCATAACTCTATATCCTTTGAACGCTTAATATTATAACGTGCTAATGAATATGCCGCAGGAATTGCAAGTAATAAGGCCAAAAAGGTAGAACAAACGCTTGCTATCAGAGAATTTAAAAAATACGGACTACTATCTTTTAAAACGTAAATGAAATTATCTATATTAATTTTATGAGGAAAAATTACTGGTGGTATCTTAAACATTTCTGCACGTGTCTTAAATGCAGCTAACAGTAACCATAGTAGAGGTAATATATAAAGAAATGTAAGAACATAAACTGAGGCCGCAGAAATCACATTGGAAGACCTTCTTTTCTTCACACTACATCTCTCCTCCACATAGATTTGAACAACAATTGGACAAGAATTGTACTCAAAATTAGAATCAATACGGCCACCGCAGCACCATATCCAGTTTGATAATATAAGAAAGATTGCCGGTAAGCCAGCAAACTTGCCATTTCTGTCGCCTTCCCTGGCCCACCATTCGTTGTAGCATAAACAACATCAAACATTTTAAGGTTTTCCATTACACGAATAAATACGCCTATTGAAATAATATTCGATATAAACGGAATTTCGAGATGAATAAATTTTTTCCACCATCCTGCTCCCTCCAATTCTGCTACCTCTATTAAGGATTTAGGAATACTATTTAATCCTGCGATAATCAGGAGCATCATAAATGGTGTCCATTGCCAAACATTAATGGCAACAATTGAATAATAAGCAAGCTTCTCATCTCCTAACCAAGGTAAAATAGGTAAATGGAGAATTTTAAAAATGTAATTTATGATACCAAGTGTTGGGTTTAATATATATGACCAAAGCAGCCCAGCCACCAATGGTGTTATCATAATGGGAAGAATAAAAATGGTTCGTAAAATATTGACCCCCTTTATCTTTTCAGCACGAACGAATAGTTTCGCGCAAAAATACCCAATTACAAGTTCAAATAATATGGATAAAACTGTCATATAGAGAGTATTGCCAATCGCAGTTCGGAATGTCTCATCTTTTAATAATAGTAAATAGTTATTTAAACCTATAAACTTATTTAACGCTGGGCGCGTTAGATTTAAATTGGTCAAGCTTACGTACAATGCATAAATTAGAGGATACACATTCCAGACCAATAAATAAAGAATTGCTGGTAACACCAAGAACCAACCTGTTACGTTTTCCCCCGAAAACCTTTTTCGCTTCTGGATTCTTTCAGGAATTGGTTCTGTATGAATTTTTGTCATCGTACCCATCTGTTCACCCCATTTTTTAAAATTGATAAGTTAATATTTTAATCTTTAATTCCCCTTCTCAAATTCTGTTTCCACCCAATTTTCTTAAAAAACAAAGCATCGAACCGAATATTCTTTTATATATGCTTATTCTGAATACTCAACCGACATCCTCCTTATCAATTCAGTAATGAATACCTTTATAGTAAACTGTTTCGCATTTGTTAATCAAGCGCTTTCATCATAAAAACGAGCAATTACGAACAAAAAATTATGTGCCAAATTAAAATAATGCGTTTTTCGCTACAAGTTTACGCTCATTTTTCAAACGAACTTTGTTGTTTGATTACATATTTTTCGAATTATTATTGACAAAACATATTCCACAGATTTAAGCTAAATATGCACAAACAAGCATAATATATATAAAATCAATCAACTACGCGCAGGTATGTACATTTTCTCTTAAAAGGGGGTATAAAGACGCGTGAACGATTTGATTCAACTGAAGACTGTGCAATCCCGTGCTTTCAGACTGATAAGGCCTCAGGTAATTGAAGAAACGATTATTGAACATTTTGTTCGTCCCCATGAAGTTATCATTGAACCTACTCTTGCGAGTATTTGCCATGCGGATTTACGCTATTATACAGGGAATCGGCGTCCCGAAGCTTTAGTTAAAAAGTTGCCCATGGCACTTATACATGAAGGCATTGGGGTAATTATCGATAGTACTCATCCAGAATTCTCACCAGGTCAAAGAGTCGTCATTGTCCCTAATATTCCTGGTTGTTCGTTATCAAAAGAGAACATCGAGGAATGGTGTCCCGCTTGTAAGAAAGGAATCGGAGAAAACTACTGCCTTAGAGGACGTTTCCTAGGAAGTGGAACTGATGGTATCGCCCAAAGTCGCCTTGTGATGCCGACAAAATGTGTAATCCCAATTCCTGAACAAGTTCCTGATGAAATTGCAGTCTTAACAGAATTATGTTCCGTCTCTTATCAAGCCCTCCAACATGTGGAGAAACAATTACAAACAGCTCGTGTAGCTGTATTCGGCGATGGTCCCGTTGGTTATTTGACTGCAGCCATGATCCATCATTTGTACAGGGTGAGTCAAGATCATCTCCGAGTTTTTGGAGCTATTTCAGAGAAGCTTGATCAATTTCAATTTGCCGAACGCTCCCTTGTGCAAGATTATGATTTTAATAATGGCGAAAAAGTGGATATTGCTGTGGAATGTACAGGTGGGCGTTTTAGTTCTAACGCAATTAATCAGGCAATTCAGATTTTAAACCCCGGTGGGTTTCTGATTTTGATGGGAGTGTCTGAAGAATGGGTTCCAATTAATACACGTGATATCTTAGAAAAAGGGATTACAATCGTTGGGAGCAGTCGCAGTTCCTCATACGACTACCCCCCTGTACTGGAAGCTATGAAAGACCCTGAATATCAAAAAACTCTACGACGCATCATACCGGAGCAACATTTACCCATCCGTACGGTAGAAGAATTTGACAATGCTTTGAGCGATGCTGCAAAACATCCGAATTGGAAGAAATCCATTCTTAAATTTATTTGGTGAAACCTAAAACAATTTAACTTAATTTTTAATAAATAAAAAATTAATAATATTAACTCAACAAAACATACATCCTGATTAAATTATGGAGGTTTATAAGGGGGCAATTACATGATGAAAAAGAAAAAAACTCTCGTTGCAGGATTTCTAAGTCTGTCTCTTTTAGGATTAACAGCTTGTGGTAATAACACTTCATCCTCTCAACCTAGTAACTCATCTGCTGGCAATGATACGAAATCATTACGTGTCATCATGATTGCAGATCCATGGGTTGATGTCATGAAAAAATTTGGAGATGAATACGAAAAGAAAACAGGCATCAAAGTTCAAGTTGATTCTTATTCATACGACCAAACACACCAAAAGGAAGTATTGCTGGGAACGCAAAAATCAGATGCAGCAGATGTTATCGTAATGGATTCTCCTTGGATTGGAGAATTTGCAGAAGGACAAATTGTAGAAGACCTTAAGTCTCGTATCGAGCAAACACCGGATTTAAAATGGGATGATTACATCCCCTCCTTTGAAAAAGTCGCAGAATGGGAAGACAAAATTGTAGGGGTACCCTTTGCACCCTATTATGTTATGCTTCATTATCGCAAAGATCTCTTTCAAAAAGAAGGGATTAATCCCCCCAAAACGTACGATGAACTTTTAAGCATTGCAAAAAAATTCACCAATAATCCTAAGTATCCCGGAATGTACGGAATCGCCATGAATAATGCAAAAGGTGCCCCAGTTGGTCAAGCATGGTTTGAATATATTTTCAATTTTGGTGGAAAACCTTTTGAGAGCAACTACCCCGGAAGTAAAGATCCTTATAGTGACATGACACCTAAATTTGACTCTGAACAAAGCATCCAAGTGGTTAAATTATTTAAAGATCTATTACAATATGAACCACCTGGCGCTCTTAACATGGCTTGGGATGAACGTACGCAGGCATTTGCTCAAGGCAAGGTCGCAATGATGGCAGAGTGGTCTGTTCGAACACCAGGTTTGCTCGATCCGAGTCGTTCCCAAGTCGCTGACAAATTTGACACAGCTGTGGTCCCATCGTTGACTGGAAAAGATCCAGTCCCCCCACTTGGCGGTTGGTTAATGGGGATCAATAAATACAGCAAAAAGAAAGATGCTGCATGGGACTTCATCAAATGGGTCAATGGCCAGGATATCCATAAACAATTTGTACTTCAAGGCGGTCCTCCTGCCCGCATCTCTGAATTAAAAGACCCAGAACTGAATAAAAAATTTCCGTGGTTTGGTACATTAGCCGAATCAGCTGAAAAGGCGTATGCCGATTGCAGGCCTCGGATTCCAGAAAGTTTTCAAGTAATTGATACAATTGGTAATTATGTGTCTCAAACTCTTAGCGGTCAAATGCCTATCGAACAAGCAATGAAACAAGCAAATAATGAGATTAGCAATCTGTTAAAACAAAGCGGGTATACAGTAAAATAACTAGCTTCAATTGAATGAGGAAGCCTCCACTATACATGTGGAGGTTTCAGACTGCAGACAAACTCCCTCGCTGCCAGAGCAGTAGAGGGAGTTTGTCTGCAGTCTGACACTTCTTCCCATTGAAGAAGAAGTGTTTCCTGTATTTCGGATTGCACCATCGCAACAGTCACAAGGTGGCTGCCGATTGCCGAAATATAGGATCATCATAACCATCAAAGAGTCCTTTACGAAATTGTACGATTAATATATTCGTTTCGCCATTATGTAAGAGGCAGCCCAATAAGGGTTATCCAACGAAGAGATCCAAATTCCTTTCGAACTGGTTGCGGAGATGAATTGTCGATTGCCAAGATAGAAACCTACATGATTAATCTTTCCGTTTGAACCAAAAAAGACTAAATCGCCAGGCCTCAGATGCATTTGATCAATTGAGCTCCCGAGTCTCGCATATTCCGCCGATGACATTCTGGGAATCGCGGATACCCCATGAGAGGAAAACATAAAATACACAAATCCGGAACAATCAAAACCTTTTGGCGTGGCACCGCCCAAAACATATGGAACTCCGATATACCGTTTTGCATCTTGCATCATTTGTTGTTTTACAAGTGCGTGCTGGATAGCCGTTCGTGTTATGGGACCGACGACCCCATCCGCTTGTAAACCATAATCATTCTGAAACGTTTGAACAGCTTCTTTTGTAACAATACCGAAATATCCTGTGATGCGTGGGTATGTAAAGTATCCAAGAGTGTTCAAGTTTTTTTGTAACGATGCAACATCGGCATTATCCGCACCCTGGCGTAAGGATACTGCTTCCGCTTGGACAGGCGTAAACGATGTGGTCACAAATGATAGTGCGAGGAGAGATTGGATCAATTGTTTTTTCAACTACAATAGCTCCTTTCATACAGATACCCCTCATCTGAATTGTGACGTTTTGGTATGTATTCCTACTATTAAATCATTCGAAAGTTGTTGGAATTTGTAGAGGGTATTTCGGTATGTAATTGTTACCATTTATTCTGTGGACCTGTATTTCTGCACGTTCGCTTTGTTTGTCCTCTTTTGGTTGCTGATCTGTTCGAATAGATATTCTCTGAAATACATTTAACGTTTATAATTTTATACAGTTCTATCTGAACCAAATGGAGGTATAAAGGGTGAGAAAAAAGATAACTGTTGGAAAAAAGTTGTTGGCCGGTTTTTCAGCCATGCTTTTTCTCCTGGTTCTGGTCAGTGCCAATGCAGTCTGGAATATGACCCGCATGGAGAATCAAGCGAAAGATATCAATGATAATTGGATGCCAAGCGTTCAGATCATCGGTCAAATCCGATCAGAATTTATTGATGTACAGCGACTGACATTGAGACTCGTTTTAGAAGACGATAAGAAACAAGAGGAAGATCTCGAATCGCGAATAAATGCCGAGATTGAAGATCTGAAGAAAAAACAGAAGACATATGAATCCAAGATAGCAAGTGAGGAAGAACGGAAACTCTATGAAACATTTGTTTCGAAGGAAAACGAGTACTTCAGTCATCTTCCTTCGATCATACAAGCCGGAAGAGAGAACGATTTTCAAAAAGCAAACGCACTAGTAAAAGAGGCTCGCACATCGGCCAATGATTCACTTGATGTTTTATCGAAAGACTTAGACTTGGTCGTAAAAAATTCTGCACAAGTCACTTCGAATTCTGTGCAAACGTCCCGAGCAGGTAAAACATTTGTAATTTCATTCAGTATCCTCGCGATTGTAGTAGGCCTGGGCGTCTCCCTTTTGATCTCACGAATGATTTCAAAACCGTTGATTCTTTTGGCTGGGGCAACAAAACAGATTTCCTCAGGCGATCTAACCGTTGATGAGATCAGAATCAAAAACCGTGATGAAATCGGTGATTTGGCGATATCCTTTAATGAGATGACAACAAATCTAAGGCAGGTAATACAGCAAGTCGCAGAAAGTTCCCAACAAGTGGCATCTTCTTCCGAAGAATTGACTGCGAGTGCAGAATTATCGAGTCAGGCTACGGAACACATAGCAAAAACGATCCAGGAAATAGCTGCGGGTGCTGAACAACAAGCTCATACAGTCGAAGAAACCTCTCAAATCGTCAGTGAGATGGCCACAGGTATACAGCAAATCGCCGTGAATTCAGAAAATGCTGCTTCCACGGCCATTCGAGCATCTGAAGCAGCAACAGAAGGGACTTCCTCCATTCAAAAAGCAATCAGTCAAATGAATTCGATCCATGCGACCGTAAGTGAAATGGCCCACTCGATAAAAACGTTAGGGGAACAAGCTCAATACATAAACCAGATCGCGGAAACGATTACGAACATTGCTGCCCAAACCAATCTATTAGCGTTGAATGCAGCGATTGAAGCAGCCCGGGCAGGGGAGCAAGGCCGAGGTTTTGCCGTTGTAGCCAATGAGGTACGAAAACTCGCCGAAGAAACTGCTCAGTCATCCCAACAAATTGGCGAGTATATCGCAACCATTCACGAGGGAATCCAGGCAGTGATTCAATCGATGGAAATCGGAACAAAAGAAGTGTCACACGGAATTGATGTTATCCATATGGCCGGTAATTCCTTCGAGAAAATTCGGCAAGAAGTCAATGAAGTTGCCACACAAATTCATGAAGTCTCGGCTACTGTTCGGCAGATGGCTGAGGGGTCAAAACAGGTGGTCGATTCCATGCAGTCGATCTCCGAAGTCGCAGTCATGTCTGCATCAGGAACACAAAATGTGTCAGCGGCAACAGAAGAACAATTGGCTACAATGGAGGAAATTTCTACTTCATCCCATGACCTTGCCAAAATGGCCGAAGAATTGCAATCTATGATTGGCAAATTTAAAATCTAAATCTTGTATTCTTAACAACTATACAAGAATTGAGTCCTTCACGGTTTTGTGAAGGGCTTTTTTATCCCGATTTTCCGCAAAAAAAGAAGCCTTCATTGAGGCATCCGTTTAATCAATCGGTACATATGAAGAAAAGGTATTTCTCAATAACCAATCGATGCTTTTACCGAGCAAGGTGACAACTCCGACAGAGAGCAGAGCACCCATAATTTGTTCAGTCATAACATTCTCCCTCCTTGCATTCATTTTTTTGAAAATGTATATAGAACGCGTTTTTTTTCTCTTCTCCCTACCCCATATCAAGAACAGAACAAAATATCCTAATTCAACTATACCATAATATACCAAAATAATGAAGGGGTTGCGCAAAAATTATAATCATTACAAAAAAGTTCTACATTTCGATGTAACGGAATGATATCGCACGATTATAGTTCCATGATCAAGAATCCTGAATTTTTGAATTTACATGTTCACAAAATCATTCTCATGTACTCATAACAACGTTAGCTGATGTAGCTGAAATAAATGATCGGCTCAAGCCGATCAATTGTTCAAAGAGAAAAATTACTTATGTATCCACTCTAAAAATTCAATCCTATTTCCGAATGGGTCATCTATATAAAAACGAATGGCGCCTTCCAATGCATCATCATCCTTAACAGCTACTCCCTGTTGAATCAAATGCTCTCGTAGTGCGCTGAGATTCGTTACTTGAAAAGCTGGATGAGCCTTCTTGGCAGGTTGAAAATCATCTTCTATGCCAATATGTACTTGATGTTTCCCACACTGGAACCAAACTCCCCCCCGTTTTCTCAACTCTTCTGGTTTAGGTATCTCCGTCCACCCTAACAAATCACCGAAAAATTTTCGTGCCTTTTCTTCGCAATCTCTTGGTGCAGCCAATTGAACATGATCGATCCCGGAAAATTCAAAGACCATGATGACTCCTCCTTTTTCATGTTTTTTGACAGGAGTGCCCATTCATTTTCCTATATGGTTCGTTTCATCATAACCTGTTCAGTTTTTATGGTAAATCCCGCTTCTTTAAGCAATTTAACGACCCGATTATTGGAGGCGGGCAGGTTAAATGTTCCTCTGATAAGAGAGGCATCAAATGGAGCATAGACTTCAGCTAACAAACATCGAAGTATATCGTCAGCATCTTCACGCCCTGGCTTTGCTTCACATTGGAAAAGATTGATTCTTGTTGGTTTCCCTGACTCGTCACATGTTTTTGTGTACAATACATAGCCAACTTCTCCGCCATTTGCATCAAGTACAATATCCGATTTTCCGACTGATAGGCTCTGCCATTGGCATTGCCACGGGTACATCCCCTTATAGAAAGAAAGCGTTCGTACATCTTGAGGGATACCGGATTTTATTTGATATGATGGGTTCCCTCTGTTCATGAAAGGAACATTCGCAAAAGTGCCTTCCTGGTAGAAGAAAAGTAAACGATCGGTGATTTTGTACCCCATTTTCCGATAAAGTTTAATAGCGCCTTCATTCTGACTCAGTGCTTCCAATGTCGCTATGTCTACCTTTTCGTCTTGGTAGATCTTTAATGCCGCTTCCATTAACACTTTACCGATCCCTTGTCCGCGAAATTGGGGGGCAACACCGGTACCGCCGTTCCAGGCAACTTTTTTGCCATCGATTATACGGACCCCACTCAACACGAGCCCAACCGGTTGATCATGAATAAACGCAACAATCGAAAGAGCTGGCGAAAGTCCCTCTCTCCCCAGTCGAGCTGTAAACGCATCCACTGACGTTGTCACATCGAAAAAGTAGCCTTTGAACGCGTCGTTCCAAGCCTGCACACCTTGCTCAAATGTGCACTCGCTAAGCCGTTTGATCGTAATCATCTGAATTTCCCCTCTCCGATAAACGATAAAAAACACGATTCACACGATTCTTAATTACATAAATACATGGAATTATCTCTTTTAATACACATAAGGAATCATTCTCCATGTACGTTTTTGATAATCGATGTAATCTTGCCCGAACCGCGAAACCAGTACTTTTTCTTCAATATGTATTCGGTATGCGTATGCCATAAAAAACAGAATAATTATAACCGGGATCGATAACCATGATTTTGTCGCGCATCCATACCCAAGAAAAGTGATGAATGTGCCTAAATAACCGGGATGTCTGATCAATCGGTACCACCCCTCCCGAATCAATTGGTGTTCTCCCTGAATACTTACGTTTCGGCTATAAAATCTTCCTAATGTCTTCATAGCCGAATAACGAATCCATATGCCCAGAAAACTTGCGATTATACCGGAATAGAAAAAAAAGGTTTCGGTGTTTCCCGACTTCTGAAACACGTGAATACGTGGCGGTATGACAATCATTAAAAAGAAGGATACGCCGATTAATATCGATGAACCCCTGTTATTCCTTTCTTCTTTTATCGCGTCACGCCGCACAAACTCCAGTAAAAAATACAAGAGAAGCGGTACATATACGAGCATATTTTTGCATCAACTCCGTATCGGTTATCGGCATTAGAAATTGAGGCATTGCGGTATTATTATAACAAAATTCGATCAATTATGGATAAATCAGAAGGGAAAACCCGCCGTAATTTTGCGGCGGGTTTTCCAGTCATCCGTTACATTCCTTTTTATTTCGGATTATTAAAAAAACGATGGTGGAGGTAAGCGGATTCGAACCGCTGACCCCCTGCTTGCAAGGCAGGTGCTCTACCAACTGAGCTATACCCCCAGATCCCTCACAATGGGGTTCCTTTGTGTGGCGTCCAACTGTGGCGTGCCCGGAGAGATTCGAACTCCCGACCTTTTGATTCGTAGTCAAACACTCTATCCAGCTGAGCTACGGGCACATGTATGGTGCGATCGAGTGGACTTGAACCACCACGGGATAAACCCACACGCCCCTCAAACGTGCGCGTCTGCCGATTCCGCCACGATCGCATGTATGGAGCGGAAGACGGGACTCGAACCCGCGGCCCTCGCCTTGGCAAGGCGATGCTCTACCACTGAGCTACTTCCGCATCTCTGGTGAGCCATGAAGGACTCGAACCTTCGACACCCTGATTAAAAGTCAGGTGCTCTACCAACTGAGCTAATGGCTCATTCAGGGGGAGGTAAGCGGATACTAGGCAAGCGCTCTACCACCCGCTAGTAAATGGGTTCAGCCTGGCGACGACCTACTCTCCCGGGGGCTCCCGCCCCAAGTACCATTGGCGCTGGAGAGCTTAACTTCCGTGTTCGAGATGGGAACGGGTGTGTCCTCTCCGCTATCATCACCAGACTGTCGGGATTGCTCCCTGAAAACTGGACACGAATATGAGATATGGAACCATAAACCGTTTAGATTAAGCCCTCGACCGATTAGTACGGGTCAGCTCAACACCTCGCGGTGCTTACACCTCCCGCCTATCCACCCTGTCATCTTCAGGGGGTCTTACCTCGTTGACCGAGTGGGAAGTCTTATCTTGAGGGGGGCTTCGCGCTTAGATGCTTTCAGCGCTTATCCCGGCCCGACATAGCTACTCAGCGATGCGGTTGGCACCACAACTGAGACACCAGCGGTCGGTTCATCCCGGTCCTCTCGTACTAAGGACAACTCCTCTCAAACTTCCTGCGCCCGTGGCAGATAGGGACCGAACTGTCTCACGACGTTCTGAACCCAGCTCGCGTACCGCTTTAATGGGCGAACAGCCCAACCCTTGGGACCAACTACAGCCCCAGGATGCGATGAGCCGACATCGAGGTGCCAAACCTCCCCGTCGATGTGGACTCTTGGGGAGATAAGCCTGTTATCCCCAGGGTAGCTTTTATCCGTTGAGCGACGGCCCTTCCACTTGGAACCGCCGGATCACTAAGCCCGACTTTCGTCCCTGCTCGACCTGTATGTCTCGCAGTCAAGCTCCCTTATGCCTTTGCACTCGAAGCGCGATTTCCAACCGCGCTGAGGGAACCCTTGGGCGCCTCCGTTACCTTTTAGGAGGCGACCGCCCCAGTCAAACTGCCCGCCTGACATTGTCCCTTGCCCGGATGACGGGCACAAGTTAGAAGATCAGTACCTCAAGGGTGGTATCCCAACGGCGGCTCCACCAAGGCTGGCGCCCTGATTTCCAAGCCTCCCACCTATCCTGTACATGAGATACCCATCTTCCATATCAAGCTACAGTCAAGCTCCATGGGGTCTTTCCGTCTAGCCACGGGTAACCTGCATCTTCACAGGTATTACAATTTCACCGGATCTCTCGTCGAGACAGCGCCCAAGTCGTTACGCCATTCGTGCGGGTCGGAACTTACCCGACAAGGAATTTCGCTACCTTAGGACCGTTATAGTTACGGCCGCCGTTTACTGGGGCTTCGGTTCAGAGCTTCGCTTTCGCTAACCCTTCCCTTAACCTTCCAGCACCGGGCAGGCGTCAGCCCTATACGTCGCCTTACGGCTTAGCAGAGACCTGTGTTTTTGCTAAACAGTCGCTTGGGCCTTTTCACTGCGGCTCCCTCGGGCTCATCACCCTACCGGAGCGCCCCTTCTCCCGAAGTTACGGGGCCATTTTGCCGAGTTCCTTAACGAGAGTTCTTCCGAGCACCTTAGGATTCTCTCCTCGCCTACCTGTGTCGGTTTGCGGTACGGGCACCAGCAGCCTCGCTAGAAGCTTTTCTTGGCAGCGTGAAATCAGGGACTTCGCTACTTGAATTCGCTCGGCGTCACAGCTCAGCCTTACCGAGAGACGGATTTACCTGCCTCTCAGCCTCACTGCTTGCACGGACATCCGATCGTCCGCTCACCCTATCCTTCTGCGTCACTCCATCGCTCAAGCGGCTGCAAGGTGGTACAGGAATTTCCACCTGTTGTCCATCGCCTACGCCTTTCGGCCTCGGCTTAGGTCCCGACTAACCCTGGGCGGACGAGCCTTCCCCAGGAACCCTTAGGCTTTCGGTGGACAGGATTCTCACCTGTCTTTTCGCTACTTATACCGGCATTCTCACTTCTCATCAGTCCACCAGTCCTCACGGTCTAGCTTCAACCCGATGAGAACGCTCCCCTACCACGGATCGTTCATCACCCTAGACTCATGGCCACCCGCGGTTTGAGCGGGCGATTTTGGCGAATGCTTTTGAAGGATCCTTGCGGAAAGCATTCGCAGAAAATGTCTTATACACCATGACGTCCACGGTGACGAACGATTCATCCATAGCTTCGGTATCCGGTTTGAGCCCCGTTACATTTTCCGCGCAGCGTCACTCGACCAGTGAGCTATTACGCACTCTTTAAATGGTGGCTGCTTCTAAGCCAACATCCTGGTTGTCTGTGCACCGCCACATCGTTTCCCACTTAACCGGAATTTGGGGACCTTAGCTGATGGTCTGGGCTGTTTCCCTTTTGACCACGGATCTTAGCACTCGTAGTCTGACTGCCGGAGATCGAGATCATGGCATTCGGAGTTTGACTGAGTTCGGTAACCCGCGAAGGCCCCTAGCCCAATCAGTGCTCTACCTCCATGTCTCTGCTCCGACGCTAGCCCTAAAGCTATTTCGGGGAGAACCAGCTATCTCCGAGTTCGATTGGAATTTCACCGCTATCCCCACGTCATCCCCGCATTTTTCAACATGCGTGGGTTCGGACCTCCATGCGGCTTTACCCGCACTTCATCCTGCACAGGGATAGATCACACGGTTTCGGGTCTACGACTGCGTACTCTAGCCCTCTTCAGACTCGCTTTCGCTGCGGCTCCGGCTTCCCGCCTTAACCTCGCACGCAATCGTAACTCGCCGGTTCATTCTACAAAAGGCACGCCGTCAGGCACATCCTTGCGGATATCGCCCTCCGACTGATTGTAGGCACACGGTTTCAGGTTCTCTTTCACTCCGCTCCCGCGGTGCTTTTCACCTTTCCCTCACGGTACTGGTTCACTATCGGTCGCCAGGTTGTATTTAGCCTTAGGAGGTGGTCCTCCCGGATTCCCACGGGATTCCTCGTGTCCCGCGGTACTCGGGGTCCGTCTCGAGTCCTCTTCGTTTCAGATACGGGACTGTCACCCTCTCTGGTCGGCCGTTCCAAGCCGTTCTCTTACGAAAAGGATTGGTAACTCCACGTGAGACGCCCACGACCCCGCCTGTGCAAGCACATGCGGTTTAGGCTCTTCCCCGTTCGCTCGCCACTACTGAGGGAATCACTGTTGTTTTCTTTTCCTCAGGGTACTAAGATGTTTCAGTTCCCCTGGTGTACCTTCTCACTGCCTATGGATTCAGCAGTGGATACCCCGCCATTACGCGGGGTGGGTTGCCCCATTCGGAAATCCCCGGATCAAAGCCTGCTTACGGCTCCCCGAGGCGTATCGGCGTTAGCCCCGTCCTTCATCGGCACCTGGCGCCAAGGCATCCTCCGTGCGCCCTTCGTAGCTTAATCTACAAAGTGACTCGGTTGATTCCAGTTCCATTGCAAACTGCTATGCAGTTCCCTTTGCAATGTCTTCTCATATTCGTTATCCAGTTTTCAAGGAGCAAGTGAAGGATTCACTCCTCAAAACCAAATCGTGTAGGGAGATTGTTCGGCGTGAGCCGAACCTCGTCATAACATCCTTAGAAAGGAGGTGATCCAGCCGCACCTTCCGATACGGCTACCTTGTTACGACTTCACCCCAGTCATCGGCCCCACCTTAGGCGGCTGGCTCCTCAAAGAGGTTACCCCACCGACTTCGGGTGTTGCCAACTCCCATGGTGTGACGGGCGGTGTGTACAAGGCCCGGGAACGTATTCACCGCGGCATGCTGATCCGCGATTACTAGCAATTCCGGCTTCATGCAGGCGAGTTGCAGCCTGCAATCCGAACTACGAACGGTTTTCAGGGTTTGGCTCCACCTCGCGGTTTCGCATCCCGTTGTACCGCCCATTGTAGCACGTGTGTAGCCCAGGACATAAGGGGCATGATGATTTGACGTCATCCCGCCTTCCTCCGACTTGTCGTCGGCAGTCTGTTGTGAGTGCCCAACTGAATGCTGGCAACACAACACAAGGGTTGCGCTCGTTGCGGGACTTAACCCAACATCTCACGACACGAGCTGACGACAACCATGCACCACCTGTCACCGCTGCCCCGAAGGGAAGGTCTGTCTCCAGACCGGTCAGCGGGATGTCAAGCCCTGGTAAGGTTCTTCGCGTTGCTTCGAATTAAACCACATGCTCCACTGCTTGTGCGGGCCCCGTCAATTCCTTTGAGTTTCAGTCTTGCGACCGTACTCCCCAGGCGGAGTGCTTCATGCGTTAGCTTCGGCACTCATGGGTATGAGCCCACGAACACCTAGCACTCATCGTTTACGGCGTGGACTACCAGGGTATCTAATCCTGTTTGCTCCCCACGCTTTCGCGCCTCAACGTCAGGAATCGGCCAGCAAGGCGCCTTCGCCACAGGTGTTCCTCCACATCTCTACGCATTTCACCGCTACACGTGGAATTCCCATTGCCTCTCCGACCCTCAAGCTCTCCCGTATCCAAGGCCGTCCCGGGGTTGAGCCCCGGGTTTTCACCCCGGACGCAGAAAGCCGTCTGCGCGCGCTTTACGCCCAGTGAGTCCGGACAACGCTTGCCCCCTACGTATTACCGCGGCTGCTGGCACGTAGTTAGCCGGGGCTTCCTCCTCCGGTACCGTCAGGATAGGAGCATTGCTTCACCTATCGGTTCGTCCCGGAAGACAGAGTTTTACAATCCGAAGACCTTCATCACTCACGCGGCGTTGCTCCGTCAGGCTTGCGCCCATTGCGGAAGATTCCCTACTGCTGCCTCCCGTAGGAGTCTGGGCCGTGTCTCAGTCCCAGTGTGGCCGGTCACCCTCTCAGGTCGGCTACGCATCGTTGCCTTGGTGAGCCGTTACCTCACCAACTAGCTAATGCGCCGCGGGCCCATCTGGCAGTGACGCCGTGAAGCGCCTTTCCCTCCTTACGGATGCCCGTGAAGAGCGTATCGGGTATTAGCACTCGTTTCCAAGCGTTATCCCCGTCTGCCAGGCAAGTTGCCCACGTGTTACTCACCCGTCCGCCGCTGACTTCGAGGAGCAAGCTCCTCTCCATCCGCGCGACTTGCATGTATTAGGCACGCCGCCAGCGTTCGTCCTGAGCCAGGATCAAACTCTCGAAGAAAGATTGTATGTCATGCTCCGAAGAGCCGACAAAATCAAACATCCTAGCTCCCTACACGATTCAGTTTTCAAAGAGCGACCGTCGCAAAAGCGACTTTTACAATATACCATCTTGCAATCTATTTTGCAAGTGGTAATTTCTGTTCTTCTCCCTCGTCACCGCTCATCACGGCGACAGGCGCTATCTTATCATGTAAAGACCATTCACCTCAATTCGCTTTGCGGAACAATACATAACAAAAACACACATAAAGCGAGATAAACCCGATCGCTTCACTCTTATTCTTACTTTTTCTCGGAGAAATGATCAATCTCAAAAGAACAACATTCCACTTGAAGCAGGAGTAAAAAATGGACAATACGACGGGAATTTTTTTGAAAGCTGGTTCTACTTGTTCTCGAACACAGGGGATTCGAATTCTTTGAGTTTTCTTATCAAGGATCGGCTATCATAAGCCGCTACGAACAGCTTTTTGTGTGCTTCTTGAACGAATCCGGCTTTTATGGCGTGATCGATCATCTCCAGAAGAGGTGTATAATACCCGGCGATATTGAAGATTCCGATGGGTTTTTTATGTATTCCGAGTCGCGCCCAGCTTACAGCCTCAAATAATTCTTCAAAAGTTCCGTAGCCACCTGGTAACGCAATAAAGGCGTCGGCAAGATTACTCATGGTGGCCTTTCTTTCATGCATATCCTTGACTTCAATCAGTTTGGTTAAAGACGTATGTACCTTTTCAGCTATAAACAACCCGGTGGGCATTACGCCGATGACCTTGCCCCCATGTTCGAGCTCCTTGTTCGCTACCTCTCCCATCAGCCCAACTTTGGAACCACCGTAAACCAACTCAAACCCGTTGTCGGCGATTTCCCGGCCAAGCTCTTGCGCATGAAACACGTAATCCGAGCAAGCGCCTACATTTGAACCCGCAAATACACATATCCTTTTCATTGAAGAAACCTCCAATTTCACATACTATACAAAGAGTATAGTTCACCTGACAGGGAAGTAAAAGCTGGAGCTCAAGCAAGTTCAGATGGAAGTACACGCTTTCGACTCCCATCGCGATTGGCAGTTTGGTATTTCAAGAGACTTTCGCCTGCAAGGTGTTAGACAAATGAACAGAAGGTAGAGAAAAATATGAAGATCCATGGTATCGAAGTAAAAGGAACGAATGTAGATCCGGAAACACGCTGCAAACACTATTCTTCCGAAAAGGATATTATTGCCATCAAGTTTCCTTGTTGCCAAACATATTACCCCTGCTTTCAATGTCATAAAGAAGGAGCCGATCATCCTGCACTTGCGTGGAAGAAAGAACAGTGGCATGAAAAAGCGATCTTGTGCGGAAAATGTGGCGCTGAACTTACTATCATAGAGTATATGGGGTGCAACGCTAGATGCCCTAAGTGTGAAGCAAGCTTTAACCCGGGGTGCAGGAATCATTATCACCTTTACTTTGAAAATTAAATGTTTCAAGGCAAGTCACGATCGCCTATCATTAATGAACATACTACAAAAGTGAACCTGTCAAACCTACTGACCTTTTTTCCGCTGCCAACATTATTATTATACGAATTCATAGCCTATATTCCGAGAGATGGTCATGTTGCACACATTTTTCAACCCCATCATTTCGAGAAGCTGCATGGTTCCATCTCTAAAAGTTCGCAATTATCATTTGAATCAAAAAGGTTATTCCCGACAAGTCGAGAAATATATGTATCTAAGTTGAGCTACGAGGAGGTATCCGGGAATGAAAGCAGTGGTTGTTACGCAATTTGGTTATCCTGAAGTTATGAAATGTATGTCAGTTGACGTACCTTCCGTGAAATCCAATCAAGTGCTCATCCGGGTTAAAGCAACTAGCGTCAATTTTGCCGATATTAAATCGCGTTACGGTAAATACCATGGTGGCACCCAACCTCCCTTTATACCTGGATTGGATGCGGCAGGAATTATTGAGGCAGTTGGATCTGATGTTCAGCATTTGAAAGTAGGGCAACGGGTGATCGCATTCCCTAGAACGGGCTCCTATGCAGAATACATAGTCGCAGATGAATCTCTGACATTTGTGCTTCCCGACAACGTAGACTTTGAAACAGCGGCGGCTTGTCCCATCGTTTCCTTTACTGCATACAAGTTGCTCGCCGATGTAGCAAGATTGGTTCCCGGTGAAACGGTGCTTATTCACGCCGCCGCTGGTGGAGTGGGAACGACAGCGATCCAAATAGCGAGAATTTTAGGTGCAGGCTCTGTGATCGGTACAGTTGGAAATGAAAACAAGGTTGCAGCAGCTATAGAAGCAGGTGCCGATCATGTCATCTGTTATGAGAACGTTGACTTCGCTGAAAAGGTAAACGAACTGACTGATGGTCGAGGGGCTGATGTGATTCTCGATTCGATATCCGGATGGGTATCCGAGAAAAGTCTTGATTGCCTGGCCATGTACGGGAGACTGGTACACTTCGGTAATGCCAGTGGAGAGGTTGGACAATTCAAAACAAAAGATTTGCATTCAAGTTGCCGCTCCGTTCTCGGCTTTAGTTTAGGAACGACGAGAAAAGAACGTCCCCATCTCTTGCGTAGTGCAGCAGATCATGTGCTCAGTTATTTAGCAGAAGGTCGATTGAAAATGAAAATTGGAAAACGATTCACGCTCGAAGAAGCGGCCGAAGCTCATCGTTGGGTGGAGAGCAGAAAAAGTATTGGGAAAGTTTTATTGACGGTGGCAGATTGACTCGTTGTCATCGACACAATCTCATTAGAGAAGTTGGAAAAACGAGGGGCTTAACACTCGCCCCTCTCATTATTGAAGCAACTCTGCCACCCCAGATTCCTTGAGTGGCTATAGCAGACAATAACCTTAGAGATGTATGCGGCGTTTTTCCTGGAGCATGTTATACAAGTGCACCTGATCTCTTTCATTTTGGGCTATGGAATATATACCCTCACTTACCGGCTGGAAGAAGCGTTCTCTTCCCATTCCCCTTTTCTGCGTAAGAAGGGGAGATCTGCCACTAAAGCCACACTGAGAAGAATGATGAGCAAGCCTGAAATGGTATGTATGGAAATGGCTTCTCTGAGGAAAAGGGCTCCCCACAAAACCCCGAACACCGGAACCAGAAATGTGACACTGAGAGTCTTGATGGGGCCGACATTCCGCATCAGGGCAAAATAGAGCAGATACCCCAGAGAAGTGCAGAAAATCGCCAGTCCCAGTACGGAAAACATCACAGTCAAAGACGGAATTTCATGCGGAAGAGTGGCCACTGCAAACGGTACGAGGAAGAGGCTTGCCCCCACTTGTTGCCCAATCGCCATGTCCATCGGTTTCTCTCCTGAGAACGCCCGCGATGAATAGACGCCGCCAATTCCATAAGAAAAGGCTGCGAACATAGAAAACATTACAGACTTGAAAAGAGGTTCACCATTCTGATACGGATCCCATCCGACTAAAATTGTGACCCCTAGTAATCCGAGAAGGAGCCCTCCCATTTTCTTGATCGTCAGAGTGTCTTTCGTCCATATCCACGCCACAAGGGCCGTAAAGAGCGGAGTTGTCGCATTCAGAATGGCTGCCAGCGAAGAGGATATATGCAATTCCGCCGCTGAGATCAGCGAAAACGGTATAGCCGCATTGAAAGCCCCGAGAATCAAATATTCTTTCCATTTAAGAAGCAGATTCAGGTGATGCCTCGTGGCGAGTGCATAGAGGACAAGGGCCAGACCTGCGATTGATACACGCAGAAAAATCAGAACAAAGGGTCCCAGGGCAGGAACACCGATACGCATGAACAAGAATGATGATCCCCATAAAGACGCAAGAAGAAACAGCATGATGATATCTTTTGGTTTCATTTCAAATTCCCCCGTGGTTCATGATGAAAGTGAAATTGTTTTCTTGTTATCGTTTTACCACAATTCTCTCTATGTTGACTTTTGAATTCTTGCCCTGTCATCCCATCCTGACGATCAGACTCCCGTTTGTCTGGGATATTGAAAGTGGGGAGATTTTGGACACGAAACGAAATCTAGAATTGAAAGTATGAGGGATAGAGAGTTATGATATTAGGTAAACATTTCTATTTTCGTGAATTTTCCTTTTACTATGAATGTAGAGGTGATTCTTTGCAACCGTTGGTTTCTGTGGTGATCCCGACGTTTAATCGTCCCTATTTTTTGTGCGAATTGTTAGAGTCTTTATGTCATCAAACTTATTTACATTTTGAAGTGATCATCGTCAACGATCAAGGGGATTCGGTCGATTTTGTGAAAACATTGTACCCTGAATTACCCATCCATATCATTGAACTCGAACAAAAATCCTATCATGTAATGGCACGCAACGAAGGTGTGAAACGTGCCAAAGGAGAGTATATCCTGCTTTGCGACGACGATGATCTGCTTTTGCCCACACATATCGAAACGATGGTTCTCGAAATCGATGGGTATGACTTGGTCTATTCAGATGTGGAAATTTTCCATTACGAAATCAAAGACCAGGTTCGCATTCCTACGCATACATTTTTGTTTGCGTACGAATACGATCCTGCAGGCATGAGGAAATTTTCAACATTCGTTCCCTCAGGAACGCTTTACAAAAAAAGCATTCATGAAACGATCGGATATTTCGATCCTTCCGTTTCTCATTATTGGGATTGGGATTTCTTTTTGTGCGTGTCTGAACACTTTCGCGTCAAACGAGTCCCCGTCGCCAGTGTATTATACGCTTTTTCCGCAACCGGTCATCAATCTTCCAACCCGGAAGTGATGCGTCCATATTTGGATCGATTGTGTGAAAAACACCAATTGGGTTTTCTCCCGACCAAAAATTTCTTTTTGTTGCTTGAAGAACCCGAGGTTCAAAAACGGAGAGCCGAGAGCAGAAGAATCTGGGATCAAAAACCGATCCTTTCACGGCTTGTAAACAACAAACTTTATTCATTGTAAAAATATTATCGTGTTATGAAACAGGGGCAAGGATTCGGTAAATGACGATTTCCCTTTTCCTCCCCTTTCCTGAATCGTTTTTTATGTGAAATATTTCACGAAGGACATGCAGATCACCTTGCAATCGACAAAGTATGAGGCTCGAGACAACGGGTCTGAAGCTGGCGAAATCCTTGTAAATCAAAAAGACCGCCGGCTTCGGATTTGAAACCAGCGGTCTTGCTCTTTGCCACACGCAGGAGTTTATAGAACATCTCTCAGTCGGACAATCTAGCCCTTGCTCTTTGCATCGCTTCGCAAATCGCCTCTTTGTCCAGCGACAATTCGGCCAATCCTACCTGTTCCTGATAGACTTCTTCCGGCACCAGTTGTTTAACCTCGTCTTCCAAAATGTGATACACAGCGAGTCTCAACGAGACTCCAGCCAACGGACCTGCATAGGTCGGGTCGCCGAGGGTCACCGTTTCCGCGTAAATATCCGCGCTGTCAGCATCCGGAGAGCCCAGGAGCACGACAACATTCTCGTTTCCGTACTCCTCGGCCGCCTTCTTCAGCGTCCCCTGCACCTCCAGGTCCATCGCTCCCGCCGCTGTTCAGACGAAGCACTGGGTGTCCATGAAGACGACTTCCCCGCCGGCTGCTTTCACACACTCAGCCACTGCGGGCGCTGGAACGCCGTCTCTTTCCCCCACGATAAACACTTTTTTGCCTTTTAACATGTGATCTCCTCCAGTCTGAAGTATATGTTTATACTATTTTTAAAGATTCGCTTGCAAGCATTTCTCAATATCCTCGATGTCGATGTCCTTTCCACTCAGCCTCTCTACTTCTTTTCCCTCTTTAAACAACAGAAATGCGGGCAATCCGATGACGCGAAGATCAATGCACAATCTGCGATTTTCCGCGCTGTTGAGTTTCACCACCTTCACTTGATCCTGATATTTGTTGGCAAGCTCCTCGACTTGCGGCATCAAAGCCAAACACGGCTGGCATGTCGGACCCCATACGTCGACCAACACCGGCTTCGAGGATGCAAGCACTTCTCCAGCAAAATTGTCCTTGTTCACCTCAATCATTTCGCACACCCCTTGTTGGTTTCGATCAAAAACGACATTCCATCCGACAATTTGGTCATTTTGCCGAGGAAAAGACTCCCTTTCGCTACAAACATCGCATTTTTGATTTCCTGATTCATGATCATATCCCGCGCATGCACCAAAAACGGGATGGCGGCTGCAATATGCCCTTGCGTCGGAGAAAAACCGGGCATTCCGTAGGAAATTTCAAAATCCTGAATTTTCGTTTTGTCCATCTCCCCTCTTAAGACGGCCATACTGGCAATCGTGCGGTAGTTCGTCCGCGGCACGTTTCCGTTTCCGTTCGGTTCGGTAATTTCCGGATTATGCATCTCCACCGCGTATTTGTCCACATCCAAAATGCGCTTTCCGATCCTCTCTAACGGATCGACCACAAGCGTTTGGTAAATCGCCTGTGCAGAAGACCCGGAGGATATATTGTGTTTCCCGACGGCATCAAGCCGGATCACTGGGCTTTTCCCGTCATCTCTTCCGACCAGAATCGCAATCGCTCCCATCTGGTCTTCCATGATCGGCATGCTGTGCTTCAGATGTCCGGCAAATTTCATGCCCAGCTTGGCCAAACAGCCTCCGCCGATCACCAGCACTTCCTTATATAAACCCGACTGAACCAAGCTAGCGGCAACGACCACCGCGTGCGTGGGAGCGCAACAGAAAGACTTGATGTCTGCACCGCTCGCGTTTACGCATCCGGCAAGTTCCGCAATCGATTTGGCCATATTGCCGCCGCCCCGCTGATATCGGTCGCCAACGGCTTCCTCATCGCACCCGATCACATAATCAATCTGGTCGGGGGTGACATCAAACGCTCGCAACACATGACGCATGGCGACAAGCCCTGATGCTTTGTTACATAAATTTTCTAACAATATCTCCGCTGTCAAGTTGTGATCTTCTTCATTTCCTTCCAGCACGCAGCCAATCAGTTTGGTTTTGTCAACGTGCAGGGGCACTGCTTTTCCTGAGGTAATTTTTTCTTCAATCACCCGAAGGTTGACACCGTTACCAAGCCGTTTCAGATCATCGCTGCTGATCAACGGGTGCATTTCCAATTTTCCCTTGATTTCTGCCAAGAACCTTTCCTCCAGCAAAACCAGCTCATACTCATCAGAAATTTTTAACCAGCCGTAAAATTCTTCCTCCGGCATGATTTCACCGCTGGAACTGAATCGTTGGGCATCGGGTGCGGCCGACTTGTACCAGGGGCCTTCAATGCTGAGCAACCCGATCGGTCTCAGATTACCGATAAATACCTGGTTGGGCGGATAGGAGACCGCCTGCTCGTAGCTCCTTAAGCTGGTCAATATTTTTTCGAGGAGCGACGGATCTTTTTTGATCTCTCTTTCCGGTTTGGAACCGTGACGAACCAAACTGGGCGTATGAACGATCACGGACGACGCTCCTTTAATGACGGGCGTTATCATAGGCACCTCCTGCTAGGCCAACGAATTTATACGAAATTTTGGAATCTTCAATCATCAATTGTTCCTTCAGTTGTTCATCCAATTGCTCCACGTAGTGTTGGGCTGACTGGGCGGCCAGACAGCCGTCCCCGGTTGCAGTGACCACCTGCCGCAACGTTTTTTCCCTGACATCACCTGCCGCAAAAATTCCCGGAATCTTCGTTCGCATCTGATCGTCGGTCAGGATATAACCCGCATCGTTGGTGATACCGAGATGTTTGACACAGTCTGAGATCGGATCCATTCCGATATAGATAAACACGCCTTGGCAAGGGTATTCGGACACCTGACCGGTGACGGTGTTTTGCATCAACACGCCGGTCACCATGCCGTCCCCGCGGATTTCCTGCACTTGATGGTTCCAGATCAAATGAATTTTTTCATTCTCGAATGCCCGTTTTTGAATGATTTTCTGCGCCCGCAGGGAATCGCGACGGTGA
Source organism: Collibacillus ludicampi (assembly GCF_023705585.1). Lineage (NCBI taxonomy): Bacteria > Bacillati > Bacillota > Bacilli > Caryophanales > Alicyclobacillaceae > Collibacillus > Collibacillus ludicampi. The sequence continues at coordinate 2,169,139 of NZ_BOQE01000001.1, read as the reverse complement.
ATGATCGTCACCTTACTCGCAAACCGTGTCAAAAATACGGCTTCTTCCACCGCCGAATCCCCCCCGCCGACCACTACCAGTTCCATGTCGGCAAAGAACGCTCCGTCACACACGGCGCAATAGGATACACCGCGCCCCGAAAACTCTCGTTCTCCCGGTACACCTATTTTGCGATGCTCCGCCCCTGTCGCCACAATAACCGATTTGGCCTTGTATTCCCGATCCGCCAAGATCACCGTTTTATAAGGATATCCATCCTCTATCCTTTGAATTTGTCCGTTCTCGTAGTCCGCTCCGAATTTTCGGGCGTGGTCAAACATGTTTTTTGACAGTTCCGGTCCGAGAATCGATTCATAGCCCGGATAATTTTCGATATCCTCCGTATTCACCATCTGTCCGCCCGGAGGACCTTTCTCAATCATCAAAGTCTTCATGTTTGCCCTCGACGCATACACTGCTGCGGTCATTCCGGCAGGTCCCGCCCCCGCTATGATCACGTCATACACCTGTTCCGGGTTCATTCATGACACCCCTTTCAGCAAAATGTTCCGTCAGATGCGGACTTCAAAGACCGTCGGTTGCTCGATCTCGGTCGCCAAAGCTTCCAGCGCGACACCGACCCGGTGTTTCCGCATCTTCCACTCCTCTTCAGCTGTAAGGAGCGGATTTCCCAGCGGATGGGGAACCGCAACGGTCGGTACAATCCGGTTGGCGCCAACTGTTTTTGCAATCGACACCAGATTCGCCATTTGCACAACCGGAATCCCGGTTCGCTCAATTTCCTTTGTGATCGTTGCACCGCAACGAGTACAGGTCCCTCAGGTGGAAGTGAGAATCACAGCCGAAACGTTTGCTTCGTGCAATTGTTGGGCGATTTCTCTGCCCATCCTGCTTGCGTCCGCCTGGGATGTCCCGGTTCCGACGGTGCAATAGATATAATCGTGAATTTTGCCGATTTTCCCTTCTCTTTCGTATTCACGCAAAGCGTCCACAGGCGCGATGACGTTGGGATTTTCGTTTGCAAAAGATGGATCAAATCCGGCGTGAATCGTCTGCCACTCGCCGGGCTGTAACGATTCCAATCCGGCGATGTTGTATTTTCCCCATTTCGTGGCGGACGCGGACTGAATCCGGTCGGGATTCCCTGCCGGAACAATGCCGCCGGAACTCACTAGAGCCACGATCGCCCTGCTTACATCCACAGGTGGGGCGATCGGTACGCGATCCACTTTCGGCATCGGCATCTCCGTCTCAAACGGTTCTCCGTTCAGTTTTTTCAAAAGCATGTCAACTGCCCGGTCCGCCGCTGGCACCAGCGGATTGACAAACGACTCCAAGCGGATGCCACGCGGAAAATACCCCTCCTGCCTGGCCGGGCCAAGTTGGGCTCCATTTATCAGCTTTTTCGCGAAACCTGCCACTGTCGACAGATCTTTGCGCATGGCAGCCGCACTGTTTCCGCCGGGGAAAATGTACATGTGCTTATGGAACATTTCGACTGCTGGGTTTTCGACGTTCATACTGGTGATGGTCGGGACGCCAAACCGCTCCTCTACGGCTTTGCAAATTTCGCCGCAGGCAAATCCATACCTTCCCGCCAAAAAAGCCGGTCCCGCTATAAACAGATCAAACTCTTTGTCGGCCAGAAAACCGAGGATCGTTTCGATCGCCGTCTCTTTCTTCGAGCTGAAAAAATTGTCGCCACAAATGATGGTATGGGTGACATCGATGTCAGGCGCCAGCAGATTTTTCAACAGCAAACCGGGGCCCACAACCCCTTCCCTGATTTCAGGTTCATAGTCCGCTTTCTCTTCCCCACCAATTTGTCCGAAAAATTGATTGATATAATGGACAGCTTTCTTCACCCGGTTCACCTCCTAATACTCGACAACCGTTTTGTAATAATCCCCCGTGTTTGCATCCGAACAAAACATTCCGTTATTTTCCATTTCAATCGAACCGTCTTGCTTGACGCATCCTTCCCAACCTCCGGAATTGCCGTCTCTCGCCAGCGCTTCCAAATCACCGATCACTTTTTCCATCGGCGGTAGCCGCAAAAGCTGCGAAACATTTCCGGTCGACACGATCGCATCCGCCTTTTCCGATAAATCCACCAGCGGTTGTGAACGGCCATCGCGGCCCGTGCATTCATTGGTGATGCCGACTACTTTGATCCCCGCATCCTCCAACTCGTTAATCACGGCGATAAAATCGGCGTCCGGATTTCCGTACCCTTCCTCGCATACGATCGCTCCCTGGGCTCCCAGCGACGTTGCCAACTGCCTGACGAACAGGGCGGATCGGACCTTTTCCTCCAATTGCACATTCAGGTTGGAAACAATCACACCCAGAAAATTAATGGTTTTTCCGTGCTCTCTCAGCAAACGCTTAATCGTTGCATTATTGACATGCTGGTAAGTCGATATTTTGGATGAAGACGGCATGAAACTACCTGATATCACGGCGCCGTCCAACAGTTCGTTCGGGTGCATCAAGGTAGGCAGCATGTGATTGGCGTCCCACCCGTACACCAGCGCGTTGTAGCCTTCCTCCAGCATTTGCGATTGAAGTTGCAAGACATAGACGACGCCGGGCAATTGTTGCAAATCCTCACTGCGTTGGGCAAGCGGCGGTAATTCATACGTCTCCACTTCTTCCGGTTCCAAATCCCGAACACAATTTCCGATGTATTCGGCGAGGCGCATTCCCGCCCACCGCAACGCCCTGTTTTTCTTTTGCTGTTCATGTCGTTCAAACTCTTCATCTGTGTCGGCAACCAGACAGATATTGATCAATTGCGAGAACATCGTTTGTTTTGCGCCCGGTCCGCTCATATCGATCAAACCGTCCTGGAATCCCCCCCATCGTTTGCCGACCGCCAACACGCAACTGCCTTTTAATGCGTGTGTGCGGCCTGTGCCGGCAGGGATCAACTTATTGAGCGCTCCCGGAAACAGTACCCCACCTGACACCTTGCAGCGCGGTTCAATCGCTTCTTTCACCGGCGTGATTCGCACGCGGTCACCGGGTTTGGCGATTACGATGTCAACATCGGTGATATGTTCGTCCTCGCAAACAACGCGGATCGCCTCTTCCTTGTCAATCGTCAGCACTCCGTTTTGGTAAGCGGTTTTATCTCCAAACACCACGTCCCGTACATAAAAATTCCCGATTTCTAGCTTCACTCAGTCTTCCCCCCTTACATCTGTCTCCGTTTTTATAATCTTGGTTATATTATAATCCTGGTTATATGATTTGTGAAGCATATTTTTAAATTTTTCGAAAAGTGATTGTTTTTCAATCGTGAATACATTATAATCATTGTTACAAGAATACCCAAAAACGAACACCTACCATCATTATTGAAAACGCTTACATTTGTTTATCTCGAAATGATTTCGGTTTACCGAAGGAGGGGGGATCTATCATAAATCGCTAAACGGATCATTGCGCAAGCAACCGGCCACATGATAGAGGAATGATTATTTGAGATTATGAAGGAAACTAGCGCTATTTATTATTTTAAAATTCAGAAAAATTATACAAAAGCATCTTTTTAAAAATCATCGAGTTCATGATCTTCAGTAGGGGGGTTGTAAATTCTGAATTCTTTTGCTGTCGGCTTGTAATGAAAGTCATGTGATTCGTAAAGGATTCAGGGAGGGATGAGAAATGCATGATTCGAAAGCGATAGTTGAAGATTCGCCCTTAACACCTTTTCATCGGCGATTAACCATTTACTCTGCCGGTGGCCCATTTTTGGACGGCTACATTTTGAGTATTATTGGGATCGCATTAACCCAGTTAGGTCCCCAACTCCATCTCGATGCATTTTGGAGTGGTTTAATCGGTGCATCAGCTCTTGCAGGAATTTTTATTGGTGGATTGGTTTTTGGATATTTGACGGATCTCATAGGTCGTCAGGTCATGTATACAATCGATCTAATATTAATTATTATTGTTTCAATTTTACAAATGTTTGTGAATAGTCCGCTTGAACTCGTTATTTTGAGATTTCTTATTGGGATCGCCATCGGTGCCGATTACCCGATTGCGACGTCCCTTCTGGCAGAATTCGCTCCCCGAAAGTACCGTGGGCCTATGTTGGGAATGTTATTAGTCATGTGGTATTTGGGAGCAACGGTAGCCGATATTGTCGGATATCTACTCATGATGGGAACGGGTACAAATTCTTGGAAATGGATGCTCGGGAGTAGCGCCATTCCAGCTCTTATACTCGTGCTTATGCGTTGGGGTACACCGGAATCGCCTCGATGGCTGATCAGTAAGGGGCGCATAGAAGAAGCCCGCCAGATTGTTAAGCGAGTTTTCGGACCCGATGCAGATATCAGTGAATTGGATGAACAAACAGAAAAAACTCGATTCAGTAAAATGTTTGAGGGCGATTATTTAAAAAGAACCTTATTTATAGGGCTATTTTGGACATTTCAAATTATACCATTATTCGCGATATATACCTTTGGTCCGGAAATCTTGGATGCATTTCATCTTGGTCAAGGAAACTTAGCATATATTGGGGAAGCGCTGATTAGCATGTTCTTCCTAATAGGATGTATCCCGGCATTATTCTTAGTGAATACGATGGGACGACGTCCGCTGATCATTTGGTGCTTCGCGATTATGACCATAGGGTTATTGATATTGGGTGTGTTTCCGAATCCCCCTTTATGGGTGATTATCAGTGGATTTGCAGTTTATGCCCTCTTTTCCGGCGGCCCCAATGTGCTTGACTGGATTTACCCTAATGAACTTTTCCCTACGGAAATTCGGGCTTCAGCGGTTGGGGTAGGAACCGCCTTCAGCCGCATTGGAGCATTTATAGGAACATTTATTCTGCCTTATACCTTGACCAGTATTGGTGTTGGCCCAACAATGTTGATCGGTGCCGGTATTACATTTCTTGGACTGCTTGTGTCAATTGCGTGGGCACCGGAGACAAAAGGCAAAACATTATCTGAAACGAGTTCGATTCCATCATCAAGTGTTGTTGAAACAACAACTAGTAGGATCCATAAGTTAAGTGAGAGACAACTCTGACGCAATCATTTTAAGACTCACCAGTTTCACAAAACAGGATAGATATGAACAAGTCCTGTCTGCCAAGGGGCACACAGCCCCTCGTTTTTTTTTTGCCTCTGCTCTGACTCGCAACATTTGCCCGCCTTTGCCATGGACAGCCTCCAATAGGATCATTATATCATTCAATCAATTTTCAATTTTTTGATTAAAAAGCCCCCTTTAAAGTTTTTGGGTTCATAAGAAATGACAAATGCGTGAGGGGATAGATGATGAATAAACTGAACGAGTTCCCGTTCACAACTCCTTTTCGTCAAAACCTGTACCACTAATCGCTTTCCGTCTTTGCCGTCAGCCACCCATGAAGTTACACCGTATCCACGTTCCCTCAATTTCGGAAGTATTTCCACCTCTTGTGAATCAATGACCGCTTGTACGATTAAATGTCCAAGAGCCAGATATTCCTCAAATTTGCTTCCAACGTACACTCCCATCCCCCAACCCAAACAATAAGCAACAACATTTATCGGTTTGTTAAGGTTATCTAGAACGATCGATAGCCCGATGAGGTATACAAATACTTCCAACATAGAGAGTACGGATGCCAAAAATCGCTGACCTTTAATTACGAGGATCACTCGAATTGTGAATAATGCTACATAGGTAATATTGATCGCTATGATGATCAGAATGAAATACAATGACATCCCCCATTTCCCCTTGCATACTCCACCATTGTATTGTGACAAATAGTTATTATAACTATGATTATTTTTTATCAAAATTCAGACTCTTTGTCTAGCGTCAACTTGACGGAACTAGAAACTGCGAAAGCTGAATTCATAATTATCGTGAATTTACTAATAGTTATGAATATGATAGAATTTTGTTATAAAGAAAGGAGGGGCTTCAATGAGCGAATCCTCGCCGGAACAATACGGGTTGCTGGGCGTCACGCCGGAAGACAGGCTTGAACTCGGCCATTTGCCGAGCAGTTCGGAAACGTTTTTGCTGATCAAAAATGCGCTGCAGCGGCTCGGAGACAATCAGTTATTGGAGATTGTCAGTACAAATCCGCATTTGAAAGACGATTTGCGCAGTTGGTGCCGACTACATAAGATTTCGTTGTTGAATGTGATGGATGGCGGCGACCACTACCGTTTTTTTCTCCGTAACACGCACCTGTCTACCGGTGAGAAACCGGACTGGGGCACCCGAATTCCCTTGCGGACGGGCGGCAGGCTGGATATTCGGGATTGGTTTCAGGGACGCGTCGGCGATCTGCTGGAACAAGCACCCGCTTATATCGGGTTTGTCCCGAGGGGAGCGGTGGCGGAGCCCGGCATACCGGATTTCGGTTTTGACCTGATTCGCAAAGAGGATGTCTGGGCGGACAATCTGCTCGATCTGTACGAACAGGCGAAAGTGAGCCAGTGGAATGCGACGACCGACATCGCTTGGAACCAGTTGCGGCCGCTGTCTGATGACATGGAGTGGGCCGTCTGTCAGATCATGACCTTTCTGGCGGAGAACGAGTACTCGGCTCTATACATCCCTGCCAAGTTCATGGCCCGGATCCATCCTCACTACATTGAAGTCTTGATGTACCTGTCCACTTTGGTGCAGGACGAGGCGCGGCACATCGAAGCGTTTATGAAACGGGCGCTCGCCAACGGCGGTGGACTGCAATATTCCTCCACGCTCACCGAGCGGTCGCTGCACAGTTTGTTTATTCAGGAGGATTATTTCAAGTCCTCGTTTTTGCTGCATGTGCTAGGCGAGGGCACCTTTCTCGACCTGCTGAACTTCATCGAGGATCACGCGCCAGATCCGGTCACCGAACAGATTGTCCATTTGGCAAAAATCGACGAAGGCCGCCACGTCGCCTACGGGATCGGGCACGTTCGCCACATGTTGATGCGTAACCCGAAGCTGGTAGGAGCGCTGGTGCAAGCGGCCGAAGAACGGAACGAATTTCTGGCAGGCGCAGGCACCAACGAGAACTCGCAACTGATGGAAGCGCTCGCGATACTCGCGGGTGGAGGCCGCACCCCAGAACAGCTGAAAATCGGCTTTGAAAGGGTCAAACAATTGCGCGAGGCGATGTACGAACACCGGATTCAACGCATGCTGCAAATCGGCATCGATCGGTCCACTGCAGAGAAAATTTCAATGGAGCATACACCAAATTTTATGTGAAAAGGAGCGGGATCCATATGGCATCCGTCTTGGAACTGGCGAAACAAATCACCGGCGAAGTCATAGCACCTCTGGCGGCGGAAATCGACCGCACCAAGCGGTTCCCTAAGGAAGCGTTCAAAGCGTTTGGAAAAGCGGGCTTGCTCGGTTTGCTCGTGCCGCAGGAAGCAGGAGGTTTGGGCGGAACGCTGGAAGATTTGGTGGCGGTCACCGAAACGATTGCAGAAAGCTGCGGATCGACAGCGATGTGTTATCTGATGCATTCCTGCGCCACGATGGTGGTCGCCGCAAAGGCAAACGAGGATCAAAAAGAGCGCTATCTGCGCCCTATCGCCGAAGGAATGAAAATCGGGACGCTGGCTTTCAGCGAGACAGGCACAGGAGCCCATTTTTATACGCCGGAAATCCGGGCGGCATTGGACGAAGATACGTTCGTTCTAAACGGCCGGAAAAGCTTTGTGACGAACGGAGATCACGCTGATTTTCTGCTCGTTCTTACCAATGCGCCAACTGCTGACAAAGGATTGAACATGTTCATCGTCGATCGAGACACGCCGGGTGTCCGTTTTGAAGGAGAGTGGAACGGCATCGGGCTGCGAGGGAACAATAGCATCTCTTTGGTGATGGAAAATGTGCGCGTGCCCCATGCGCAACTGGTCGGAGCGGAAGGCGACGGGATGGGACTGATTTTTGAGGTGGTGGCTCCTTTCTTTATCTTGGGCGTGTCGGGCGTCAATGTCGGCCTGGCGAGAGGAGCTTACCTGACTGCCCTGCAGCATGCGAAAACGAGAAAATACGCGGATGGAAGGTCTTTGGCGGATATCCAGGCGATTCAATTTTATCTGTCCGATATGTTCGGTGCGGTGGAAGCAGCTTCCTTGTTTGCCCGAAATGCGTCGAAAGCAGCAATTGAAGGACAGGAAGACGCTGTGCTTCGCGTAATGCAAGCAAAAGTGCTGGCTTCTGAGTCTGCAATCAAAGTCACGAACCTGGCGATGCAAGTATGCGGCGGTCAAGGCTACACGCAGCAACTGCCGGTGGAACGGTATTTGCGTGACGCTCGGGCGGGAACGGTGATGGCGCCGACCACCGAGGTGTTAAAGGAATGGGTCGGCAAATCGGTGGCGGGAATCCCGTTGTTCTAGGCGTACAGATCGACACACGGAGGAGGAATGGTTCATGAGCAAGAAACATGCACTGTTGGTCGGAGCGGTTGCCTACGATCCGAAGGTGATTGCAATCTGGGATATCATCCGCGATTATTATCAGAAAAACGACTTCCCGATCGATTATGTTTTGTTCTCCAATTATGAAGCCCAGGTCGATGCGTTGCTGAACCGTTTCATCGATATCGCATGGAATACCAACGTGGCGTACGTGCGGATACAGGAGACGCTGGAAGGCAAAGCGAAAGTGCTGGGAATGCGCGATACGGACATCCACTTTACTTCGAAAATCGTCGCGCGCGCCGATCGTGGAATCGATTCCTTGCAGGATCTGAAAGGCAAGCGGTTCGCTCTGGGCAGTGCCGACTCTGCGCAGGCTGCGATTTTGCCCTATCATTTTCTGAAACAAAACGAGATCGACCCGGAAACCGATTTGCAACTCATCCGATTTAACCTCGATGTCGGCAAACATGGGGACACAGGCACCAGCGAATATGAGGTGTTGCGTGCGCTGAAACAGGGGGAAGCGGATGCTGGCGCGATCGGTGAATCGACGTGGATTCGGATGCTGGAACAGGGAATGGTTTCTTCGGATGAGATCAAATCGGTGTGGACTTCCCCCGGCTATTCCCATTGCAACTTTACAGTTCTGCCCGATTTTGACGACGCGCTCGGGAAACGATTCAGCGAGCTGCTGTTTGCGATGGATCCTGCAGAGCCGGAGATCCGCAAGATGATGGAGATGGAAGGGCTCAATGAATGGGTGCCGGCTGATGGCGAAGGCATTGAGGGTTACAAGGTTCTGCACGATGCGATGAAGGATCAGGGGTTGCTGTAGTGTTTTGTCACTTCGCGGGCGACTCCGCATCTCTGCCGCCGATGATCAACACCCGCTACGGATTCGGATGAAAAAGAAGCAATCGAGCAGGAAGGGGCTATTCCCTTCCTACTCGATCTGAAAAGAAAGTGGAAACCGGCCCCGAAAGGCCGGTTACACACAGGCGAATATTGATGAACGGACGGCCATCGTCAAACCGTACACGGTTCGAGATTGAAGCAACGGCGATAGATCCACTCGTATCCCTTAACGTTAATGTCACGGGGATTCCCCACTGTTTGCGGGTCGTGGAAAGCGGCTTCGGCCAATTCGGGAATCATTTCCCGCGGAACTCCCTGCTCCTCCAAGCTTGGAATCTGAACGTCTTGCACCAGTTTGTACACCTCGCGCACCGCCGCTTTCGCCGCTTCTTCAACGCTCATGCCATGGATATTTACCCCTAATGCCTGAGCGATGCGGGCGAATTTTTCCGGTTCTCCCATCCAGTTGTATTCCATCACCGGTCCCAACATGGCTGCTACGCATTCACCGTGCGCCACCGGAATAATGCCTCCAAGCGTTTGTGCCATCGCATGGGCGGCGCCGGCCGATTCGCTGCCGTACGACAATCCGGCCAGCATCGCGGCCTTAGCCATGCCGTAACGCGCTTCGATGTCATGCCCGTTTGCATATGCGCGACGCAAATATTTTGCAATGTATTCCATTGCCAATAACGCCACCGCATCCGTCATCGGCTGCGCATAGTGGCATGTATAGCACTCAATCGCATGAGACAGCGCGTCAATTCCGGTAGCAGCTGTAATGCGCGGAGGCATCGAAAGATGCAGTTCAGGATCAATAATCGTCAGATGAGCGGCGATCAGCGGACCGCCCACATTGAATTTGAATTTGCGATAGGGATCTGTGATGACAGCCCACTGCGTGACTTCGCTGCCTGTTCCCGCGGTGGTGGGGATGGTGGTCAACGGAGGAATCCGTTTTTCAAGCGGTTTCTTTCCTTCCGCCGCTTCATAATTCAGCACAGGTTCTCCGTGCACCACCTCGACTCCAATTGCTTTCGCCGTATCCATCGAGCTTCCGCCGCCTACCGCAACCAATCCGTCGCATTTGTTTTTCAGATACATTTCCGTTCCTCTTGCGACGACATGAATCGAAGGGTTCGGTTCTACTTCATCAAAGATCACCACATCGATTTTCGCTTCTTGCAGGCTGATCAGCACCGGCTCAATTAATCCGACCTTTCTTACCCCCGGGTCGGTGACAAGCAATACTCTCGAAACACCCAAATTTTTCACTTCTTCCCCGGTGTTCCTGACTGCACCGATCCCGTGTTTGACCACTGTCGGCATTTCAAAACTTTTGAGTCTACCCATTCTTTCAAACCGCATGAACATAGTCGTTTCCTCTCCTTTCACTTTTCAGATAGATTTGGTCAGACTGATTTTTATTGAAACCATCCCATGGGTTTGGGATCCAAGTTCATATACACATGTTTGATTTCCGTATACTCTTCCAATCCGACATGGCACAATTCCCGCCCGATGCCAGACTGTTTGTAACCTCCCCACGGCGCTTGCGGGAAATAGGGGTGGTAATCGTTGATCCAAACTGTACCCATCCGCAACTGTCGAGATACCCGCTCCGCCCGATTCATGTCTTGCGTCCAAACTGCCCCCGCCAAACCGTAAATCGTGTCGTTCGCCAGGCGAACCGCTTCTTCCTCGGTGTCAAACGTTTCAACCGTGAGAACCGGCCCAAACGACTCTTCCTGCACGATCCTCATATTCGTATGGCAATTGATGAAAATGGTAGGTTCAATAAAAAATCCTTTTTGCAGTTCGGGATCGGCTGGCCTTTTGCCTCCTAAAACCAATTTGGCCCCTTCCTGGATGCCCGTTTGAATGTATTTTTCGATGCTCGCCAAATGTTCGGCTGAAATCACCGGCCCCATTTGCGTTTTTTCATCAAATCCATTCCCGAGGCGAATGTGTTTCGCCTGCTCCACAACCGCTTCCACAAATCTGTCGTGGATCGATGACTGCACAAGAAGCCTCGCACCGGCTGAACAGACCTGTCCGGCATGGAAAAATACAGCATTCAGCGCATAATCCACCGCAGTATCAAAATCGGCATCGGCAAACACGATGTTGGGGTTTTTTCCTCCCAATTCAAGCGATATTTTCTTGAAGTTGCCTGCCGCCGCCTGCATAATCTGGCGGCCGGCGACACCGCCACCGGTGAAAGAAATCAAATCGACATCGTGATTTTCCGCTATTTCTTGTCCGACCGTTGAGCCAGGCCCTAGCACTACGTTGACCACGCCGGGAGGAAAGCCCACCTCCTCAAAAATCTCCGCGATTCTTAAGGTCGTCAGAGGGGTAATTTCACTCGGTTTGACGACTACGGTGTTGCCTGCCGCCAACGCCGGGGCGAGTTTCCAAGATGCTTGCAATAAGGGATAGTTCCAGGGCGTGATCTGTCCGCAAACGCCAACCGGCTCCCTCACCATCCGGCTGCTGGAGTTCGGTATAGGTGATTCGATGATCATGCCTCCGTCCTTGTCTGCCAATCCCGCATAATATTGGAACACGGCGGCAATGCCATCCATGTCCGCTAGGCTTTCGGTGAGTGTTTTTCCCGTATTCAACGTTTCCAGTTCCGCCAACTCTTGCTTATACTTCCTGATTTTCTCCGCTACCTGAAACAGCATGTCTGCCCTTTCGGGAGCCGTTACTTTCCGCCATTCCCCTTCGTCGAACGCTTTTCGAGCAGCCCGGATTGCATCGCGTGCATCTTCGCGGTCACCCCGCGGAACAACGGCAATCACCTCCTGGTTGTAAGGGTTGATGATTTCCTTCGTTTCGCCAGAACGTGCCGAAACCCATTTTCCGTCAATGTACATCATCTTTCGCATTCCAATCCCCCCTCAGACACTTTATATGTAGAACATTTGTAATTATCAGAAATCACAATTATTTTATCATCGTGATTATATTATAGTCAATGACAAATTTAACTGAATTTTTGCAATTGACATATCTATCTTTTTTGCTATAGTAATCTTTAACAATCATTCAAAACCGAAAAGGTAAACATGCTGCATTCACATTCGAAAACGCCAAACGATTGACTGAACGGATCTCTCATATGGTTCATGATTGATACGATCCTTGTCACCGACCATTATCGTGTCGTTCGTAATGCCGATGAAATGGGTGACCGCGTTCGCCAACAAGTGGCAGCTTCGCTTCATGACTTACGAAAATAGTAAAGCGCTTTCATGCGACATACAGTTCCGTTTGGAACAAATGATATCGCTTTCTAAAGAAATCAAGAAAGTCTATCGATGCAAGGAGAGGGAAGGAAAGAGACATATCTTAACTTCATAATAATCGCAATTATGAGAAAACTGATAAAACCACGGATTATGATGATGAGTTACATACGATGAAAGGCTACAAACGCTCCCCCAGGAAGGTTAACTAATGTAACGGGCAAACGGATCGCTCGTTACATTGGTTAATGATATTTTGAAACCCGGCGAAAGAAGGTGATGCGTTCACGACATCCCCTTTTACAATCCAACTGCGGAAAGGAGGTGCAGAAGCGGCTCCTTGAAAAGGGCCGAATGTGACGATGTCGGTTGTCCCAATCCAAACGTGTCACATTCAGCCGGTTGCCACTTGAAAAGAACTGGCTCTTATCAAGTGAATACAAATAGTTTACCATACTACCCCAATTTTTAGTAGTTCATTTGACCCTTACTAGCCGAAAAGAACCGTCTTTGTTTGCTTCAACAGATCGGCAATCTTTCAAAACGGGAGGGAAACCGTATGAGTGAATTCAATACAGCGGCTGAAGCGCCTTCCACTTTGGAAAATCAGACGATGCCGGACAAGAACCGAGCCAAGTTGTGGACACCTGCCCGAACTTCAATCGCAGGCTTTGTCGTGTTTACAGCCATTGCTTATATCTACTCCCTTGTTTCAAACACTCCGATCTATTGGTCCGGATTAATGATGACCCTGATCCTGTATTGCGTGATTTATTACATCGGAGCCGTTTCGATTCGAAATAAAAGAGGGAAGACGGATGACATGTTGGTCGCGGGGAGGGCGATGCCTCTCTGGATTTCCATGTTTACAATGACAGCCACCTGGGTGGGAGGGGGATATATCACCGGCACCGCGGAAAATATTTATAAATCCGGTTTTGTATGGACACAAGCGCCTTGGTGCTATTCCGTAAGCCTGATTGTCGGCGGGATTTTCTACGCCAAAAAGATGCGGCGGTATGAATTTATGACGATGCTGGATCCGTTGGAAGCGAGGTTTGGCAAACGGATGGCCAGTCTGTTGTACGTACCGGCGGTACTCGGAGAAATTTTTTGGAGCGCCGCGATCTTGACCGCACTGGGAACCACCTTCGGCATGATTCTCGGTTTGAGCTTCACCGTTTCTATCATTTTTTCCGCGGTGGTTGCTCTCGCTTACACGGTCGTTGGAGGTTTATGGGCGGTTGCACATACCGATGTTTTACAATTGTCCATTATGTTTATCGGGTTGTTTTTAACTTTACCGTTTGCTTTCTCCCACGTTGGTGGAGTCAGCCAGGCATTCGCCCATTACGCGGAAGGCATGCAAGGATCCATGAGTTTGTTTCCTCCCTTGATGGGTTGGAAAGATCCCGCTTGGGGCGATATGTACTGGAACTGGTGGGATTTTGCATTGCTTTTAATCCTTGGCGGCATTCCGTGGCAAAGCTACTTCCAGAGGGTGCTGTCCGCCAGAGATGAAAATGTGGCCATGTGGCTATCCATCACCGCCGGAATCTTATGTGCGTTCGCCGCAATACCTCCCACCTTGATCGGCATAGCCGGATACAACGCTGACTGGAAAGCACTTGGAACGACTGCACCGGAAAATTCCTCGATGATCCTCACATACGTTTTTAAATACATGACACCTGATTTTGTAGGTGCCATTGCCCTCGGTGGACTGGCAGCCGCCGTGATGGCTGCAGTAGCCGCTTCCATGTTGTCGGCGTCCGGCATGGCTGCGTGGAATGTATATCGCCCGCTGCTGAAACCGCAGGCCAATCAAGCGCAATTGGATAGAATTATCAAACGTGCCATTATCATTATCGGTTCGGCGGCCACTTTAATCGCATTGTCGGCAAAAAGCGTGTACGCATTGTGGTACCTGTCTAGCGACTTGGTTTACTGCATACTCTTCCCGCAACTGACCGCAGCGCTGTTTTACAAAGGAGCGAACAAATACGGCTCGCTTGCCGGTTATTTCGTTGCCTTCCTCTTGCGGGTCGGATGCGGTGAACGGTTACTGAAACTTCCTCCGATACTTCCCTATCCGATGATTCATGACGGCGTGGTGCTCTTCCCGTTCCGAACATTTGCGATGCTGGCCGGTTTGATCACGATCTTTGTCGTCTCGTATCTGACACGTAACATTTGCCCACCTTTGCCGCTGACCAACCTCCACAGGAAGCAAGCGGGCGAAATGTCGAATATATCCGCTTAAGTTCACCATTTTCCAGCGGGTCCGAGCTGACAACTCGGACCCGTTTCTTATGATCGCTTTGTGAAACCTGTGGCTGGATCGCTAACCTCATGCTTCTGTCCAACCGATATCGGGCCCATGACAATGTTACTGCCTTGCCGGAAATTCAAAGTGATTGGCGTTGAGAACGATTTGCCGGATATAGTTCATCACAACCTGTGCGGCTTCATTCGGACTCAGGTTGCGCCTTTTGTTCAAGAGCAATGTCAGCATTCCTTGCCACACCAATGTAGCCATTTCGTTGATCTCTTCCGCGTTTTCTTCTTTGATGTATCCTTCTTTGACACATCTTTCGAGAGCGATTCTTCCTCGCTTTGTCAAATTTGACTCGAGCACCATCGGAATCAGCTCTTCCGGGAGATCCGTGATGTCGGTGGGAAAAATCGTATAGTACTTTTGGATCAAATCTTCCGGTTGCCCGCCCAGATCGGATGAAAAAATAGCATGGTAAATTTTAGGTTCCGCAAACGAGTATTTGCAAAAGCATTCCCATATCAAGATATACTTTTCCAAAGGGCTGTTCCCTTGCGCGATATAGCGGGGAAGCGCATCCGTATACTCTTTTAGAAATGTCATCGCCGCGAAGAAGATCAAGTGAGAGACTTCTTGAAAATAGTTGTAGATCGTCGCGCTATTGTAGCCCGCCAGATCGGCGATCTTGCGGATGGTCACATTTTCGATTCCTTCTTCTTTGATGATCTTCACGGTCGCTTCAATAAAATACTGCATGATGCGGATCCTTTGAATGTTTTTTTTGTCCAACTGTATCACCTCTAAGGTACTGAACGTATAGATGTCTTTATATTCAGTCTTTAAGCGGTATAAAAGACATTGATTTGAGCCGCTTTGTCATAAAATAGTATAATCTCGCATAGATTCCTTACCATTTATCGTGACATTTCAAGCTTATTACTATTATGTGATGATACAACAAAAACGGGAGTCTTTGAACTCATTTTTATCGAAATCACAACAAAATGAATGTTCCAGGGTGAGAGCCTACTTTTATCATACCATTTCTTTCAAAGAAATGTTTTCTCAATCGACATTCTCCTGAATCCGTGACTGGATGAACGGCTTCGAACTGCATAATCAAGTGAATTGTCTGACACCACTATAACTCTTCAGAAAGCGTTTACACCAAGTGAAACAAGTGTTAAAATAGTATAAAAATAATGATATTTAGCGAGGTGACGATACCTTTTGCGTAATTTGCCTCTAGAATATGATGAAAATCATGTATTGGTAGCGGGTTTTGCTCAATTACCGAAAGGTACCACCCTATATGAAGTACAGAAAGTCATTGGTTTTGTAATGGTTGTGGATCGAAAGACCGATACGATTATGGATGCTTCTTTCACATTTGTGATGGATCTAACCAATCAATTCATTAGCCAGTTAGTAAAGGGATACGATTTAAAATTGGGAATGGATCCTTTGGTTGAACGTATCCGGAATCAAGTTTTTGTTCCGGCGTTAGGGGCCATCATCCAGGCCATTCGGTCGGCATTCGATCGCTACTTTGAATGTCGAAATTCTTCGAGAATGATGACAACTGTATCTTAAAAGAGCCGGATATCTATGGGGATGAACAACCTTCATCTCTTTGTAGTAGATAAACGCGGCTGTAAAGTACATGAGTGTTACTCACCGAAGATGGGGGGAGACATCATGTATTTTGCAGCCGTTTTTTTATTCCCTTTTCACGATAACGGAGGTCGTACGGATGAAATGGGTGACGTATTGCGATCAGAGCAAAGAAAAGGTGGGCTGGATTGTTGAACTTCAGGATGAAGAGTACATGATTCCATTGGAGGCAGCAGCTGACTGGTTCCGATCACAAGGAAGGGATTCTCCGCCCGTATTTGAATCCCTACTGTCTCTTATTGAAGCGGGAGAAGAGGTTTCCTTGCAATGGAAGGAAATCCATGGATCGATACAAAGCAAACCGGAAGTCATTCTGGAGATTGGAGTACCAATACGCAATGTCAAGTTGCTCGCCCCCATACCCCGGCCCCCTTCGATACGTGATTTCTATGCATTTGAAGAACATGTTAAAAATGCGAGAGGGCGAAGAGGGCTTGAAGTGATTCCGGAATGGTATGAGATACCTGTCTTCTATTTTTCCAATCATCTGGCTGTAGTAGGTACAGGAGAATCGATTCGAAGGCCAAAGCTAAGCCGTTGCCTGGATTACGAATTGGAACTCGCCTGTGTCATCGGCAAAAAAGGTAGAGATATTCCTGCTGAGAAAGCTGCCGATTATATTTTTGGCTACATGATTATGAACGATTGGAGTGCCCGCGATCTTCAGATAAAAGAGATGAAGGTAGGTTTGGGACCGGCAAAAGGGAAAGATTTTGCCACATCCTTAGGTCCTTATCTCGTAACGCCTGATGAATTGGATCGTTACAAGACAGCCAACGGGCGTTATCGCTTGGAAATGAAAGCTTATATAAATGGAAACGAGATTTCATCCGGAAACTTTGAAACCATTTATTATACCTTCGCTCAGATGATTGAAAGAGCTTCAGCGGATGTCACCCTTTATCCGGGGGAAATTCTTGGCTCGGGAACCGTGGGAAACGGATGTTTGCTTGAACTGGGAGAAGAGGTTCATCGTTGGCTAGAACCGGGCGACACGGTCTCCCTCTCCGTTACAGGTATGGGAACCCTCACAAATAACATTATTGAATAGAAAGGAGATGATAACATGCCGTTTTATCAAAAACGGGGAATGATTCCTCCAAAGCGCCATACGGTTTTTAAGAAGCCAGATGGAACCTTATACAGGGAACAGGTGATGGGAACGAGAGGCTTCTCCGGCATTCAATCGATTGTTTACCATTTGAATGCTCCTACTGAGATTGAGCATGTTGGAAAGATTAGAGATTTGACACCAAAGTATGCGGAATCCATTCCTCTTCAACATCGTCATTTTGCAACTTTTTCCCTTGAACATCAGGGCGAATCCAATGACCCTGTCATGGGGCGAATCTATCTTCTGGGGAATGAAGATGTACGAATCGCTGTTTGCCGTCCTGCAGTGGGAATGGACTATTTTTACCGGAATGCGGAAGGGGATGAGATCCTTTTTGTACATGAAGGAAAGGGGTATCTCGAAACGATTTTCGGCAAACTTTCCTATGAGGAAGGGGATTACCTGGTGATCCCGGTGGGAACTACCTATCGGGTCGTCATGGAGTCTGAAGCGACCCGTTTTCTTGTCATCGAGTCATCGGGTCCGATCACAACTCCCAGAAGATATCGCAACGAACATGGGCAACTCCTGGAACACAGCCCCTATTGCGAGCGCGATATCCGGACACCGGAAGAACTTGTTACACATGATGAAAAGGGGAAGTTTGAGGTACGCGTCAAACTGCACAATCAATTGCACAGTTACGAATATGGTTTTCACCCATTAGATACTGTCGGGTGGGATGGATATTTGTATCCCTGGGCTTTTAATATCAAGAATTTTGAGCCTATTACAGGCAGAATTCATTTGCCTCCACCTGTGCATCAAACTTTTGAGGGGGAAGGGTTCGTGATCTGTTCTTTTGTCCCTCGGTTATTTGATTATCATCCGGAAGCCATCCCCGCACCATACTATCATAGCAATGTGGATAGCGATGAAGTCCTTTATTACGTGGATGGTCAATTCATGAGCCGGAAAGGAATTAGCGAAGGTTCGATGACGCTTCATCCGATGGGATTACCTCATGGGCCTCATCCTGGAACGATTGAAGCGAGTATCGGCAAAAAAGATACTTATGAATATGCAGTAATGATCGATACTTTCAAACCACTTCGCATCACCAAACAGGCCCTTTCTTGCGAAGACGAAAATTATGTGTATTCGTGGCTTCCAAAATCCTGAGTACATGGAAAAAGATACTCAAAATTTGGTTTAGGAGAGATGAAAATGAAATTTAGTTTGTTTACCGTATTTGATAATTACAAACACGTGTATGACCGAACACCTGAACAGTTTATTGAAGAAGTCCTTCAACAAACGGAGGCAGGTGACCGGCTCGGCTATGATTCCGTATGGTATGCCGAGCATCATTTCAGTGAGTACGGCGTCCTTACTTCACCCAATATGCTGATTGCGGCTGCCGCGCAGAGAACCAAAAAGATCCGTCTTGGTGTATCCGTAGCGGTTCTCCCTCTTCATAATCCGCTGCGCATAGCGGAAGACTACGCCCTTGCCGACGTACTGAGCGGCGGACGCTTAAATTTTGGTATCGGCAGTGGCTATCTGCCACACGAATTCGCTGGCTTCAATATGACCACAGAGAATAAGGCGCATATCTTTAATGAAGCCCTGGAGATCATTAAATTGGCATGGAGCGGTGAGCGTTTTTCGTTTAAGGGGAACTATTTTGAGTGTACCGATGTAGAGTTGAATCTACTTCCTGTTCAGCGCCCGATGCCTCCTACTTGGATCGCTGCCCTTCGCCCGGCGGGTGCGTACTATGTCGCAAAAATGGGATATCCGATCATGGGGATTCCTTACGTCAATGCGAATTCCATCCATGAACTTGAAGAAATTCTTTCAGGATACAAAGAAACCTATAAAGAAAGCGGTTACGATCTTGATCAACTGGAAATCCCGTTAGCGCTTCACACCTATGTTGCCGAAACGTCGGAACAAGCCAGAAAGGATAGTGAAGAGCACATAAATCTTTATTTAAAGACCAGACAGTACGGGAAAAATGCACGCTATGACGACCTGTTAGCCAAAGAACAATTGGCGATAGGCTCTCCGGAGGATGTGATCCAGCTTATTCGGAAATATGAAGCGATCGGGATGAATCACGTCATGATGCTGATGAACTTCGGCGGCATGCCCCATGAAAAAGTGATGAAATCGATAGAATTGGTTGCACGTGAAGTGATGCCGGCTTTTAAGGGAGTGAACGTGTTTTGATCATTTTCCCATCGGAACAAACGCGGCAAGACAATTACAAACTATTAATAGGCAGTGTCCTTCCGCGTCCCATTGCCTTTGTTACCTCTGTTGGCAAAACAGGAATCGTGAATGCGGCACCCTTCAGTTTTTTTAATGTTATTGGTACCGAGCCCCCGCTTCTCATGTTTAGCTGTATGAGAAAACAGGGAGGGATCATGAAGGATACGGCACGTAATGCAGTTGAGAAGAAAGAGTTTATCGTACACATTGTGGATGAAGCGAATGTGGAGAAAATCAATTACACATCGATCGACGCGCCGGAAGATATCAGCGAAATTGAGTTAGCAGGGTTAACTGTGATCCCAGGGCACATCGTAGATGTTCCACGAATTCAAGAGTGTAAAATTGCCATGGAATGCCGGTTACATCAACATCTCACGCTGGGTGGCCATGAGGATGCACCCAATGCAGATGTCATCATCGGTGAAGTTCTCTGTTTTCACATTGCCGATGAATTGCTGGACAGCGGAAGAATCGATGTAGACAGGCTAAAACCTGTCGGAAGATTGGCGGGCACGCGTTACACGACGATCGGCCAGGTTTTCGATTATCCGCGCCCCACTTATCATAACAGGGAAGATTTCAATCATGAGAAAAAGTAATCTGGATGTACTCATGAATAGCCCGAGCATTCATTACTTTTTGGGGGAATGGATGGGAAACGGAGGTATCCCATCCTTCCCGGGATGGAACCTAAGGGGGTAAATCCATGAGTGATAAACCATTGAAATTGATGGAAAAAAATCGTTTAAAAGAAGGCATTGCGATACATCATAAGGTTTCTATTCCATCTTTGACAGTACTCGTTGTTATTTTCTGTTTCCTCTCGATGTTGGCTGATGGTTATGACTTGGGGATATACGGTGCTGTCCTTCCCAAGCTTTTGGAAGACAAGCAATGGGCGTTATCCCCTGTTCAAGCGGGGGCTATTGGCAGTTACGCTTTGTTGGGGATGCTATTTGGCGCCATTATGGTAGGGACAATTACAGATTTAATCGGGCGGAAATGGACTCTGATTTTCAGCTTAACGGTTTTTTCTATTACAATGGGGTTGGCTGCGATGGCCCAAACACCGGAAACCTTTGGTTTCATTCGTTTTGTCGGGGGAATCGGTTTGGGAGGAGTCATTCCTACCGCTTCCGCTCTTACCATTGAATATTCACCCGTTCAGCGCCGTTCGTTTATCTATGCGGTCATGTTTACCGGCTACTCTTTTGGGATTGTTCTTGGAGCAGTCTTATCCATACTATTGCTGCAAAATCATGGCTGGCGTTTTTTGTTTTGGATTGGTATATTGCCAATTCTTCTCGTCCCTTTCATTATTTTGTATATGCCTGAATCGGTGAATTTCCTTCTCGCTCGGAATCGTAAAGAAGAAGCGGAAAAAATCTGCGAGCGCTATCATCTCAATATAAAAGCAATAGAAATGGAAGAAGGGCAACGGGATCCGAAAAATAAATGGCAAGGACTCTCTACTCTTTTTTCTAGAAAATATATAAGAGCTACGCTTCTATTATGGGTAACCTATTGCATGAGTATGTTCTTAATCTATGGCCTCAACACATGGTTACCGCAAATGATGAAAAAGGCAGGTTACCCGCTGGGTTCAAGTCTATCCTTCATGCTTACGCTCAACCTTACCGCAGCTGTGGGCACACTGATAGCTGGCCTGGCAGCCGACCGTTGGGGATCTCAGCGTCTCATTGGCTTTTCGTATCTATTAGCTGCCATTTGTATTGCTCTTCTATCTGTAAAATCGTCCATTTTTGTTGTCTATGTTCTTGTCGGGCTCGCCGGATTTGGTTCTGTTGGAAATACACAGTTGTTAAATGCCTATGTTACGAAATACTTTTCTTCCCACTCTCGGGCAACAGCTTTGGGATGGGGGCTGGGAGTCGGAAGAATTGGGGCGATATCAGGCCCGATTATTATCGGTCTATTGATGTCGAAGGGCATGAATCAGATGTTTAGTTTTTATACATTTGCTATTGCGGGTCTACTTGCTTCCCTTTCTATCCTTCTCGTCCCCAAAAAAGACAACGAAATGATTTAGTTGTTCGATTCCGCTTCCCCGGGGAAACCACCCCGGGGATTTGATGGTTCGTGATCCAATAACTATAACGGCAGGTTTTCCGTACCGCAAATTGAAATTAAAAGTAATCAAAAATAGATTACTTTTCTATTTCAATCGCAACCGCACGAACAGGTGAGCCGTCGGCTCCCGCAATTTTTAACGGAAACAACGTTATTAGCGGATCAGGGAAATCAATTGATTCGAAGTTTGTCATATTCTCCGCAATAATTCCGTTGACCGCCGCAACCGCATCATGTACTGGAAATGACGTTCCGCCGGTGACATCCATATTAATTGCATCAATGCAAAAGGTGCGTATGCCTCTACGAATCATCTCATCCACCACTTCCACACTGACATACGGATGGCGAAAGTACTTTTCTTCCCCCGCATATTGGGACCACCCGGTATGAAATAACACGATCTTGCCCGGAGCTAATCGATCCAAGTAAGTTTCTACATCATCTAAAGTAATTTCTTCTTGCTCTCCTTTTCCAGTTACAGGAATGACCACACCGGTTCCGATAAATAACCGCAAGTCAGATTCATCTATACGCTCACCATGATCACAAAAATGATAAGGGGCATCCACATGTGACCCTGTCTGCGAACCGATGTGTACATAGTGCAAGTTGTAGCCTTCCTTTTCAATGGTCGTGGCTACACTGATGTTCGGTTGGGGATCTCCGGGATAGATCGGCGTATCATTCGTCAAAGGAAGAGAAAGATCTACTATTTTTTTAATCTTGATCATATTTAACCCTCGCTTTCTCCTTTTAGAGTATTTCATCAGTACGTCTCTCTTTTCGTATCGTACACCTTCTTAATCATTTGGTATTTTGAAATCCGGTTGATAGTTCTCTGGGCTTTTCGATATTCTTGGGTACCACACTCTTTCCTGTCATTTTAATGAGTCCCCAATATACAACAGATGTTACCAAAAAAGTTAATATCGTAGCTCCCGTTGGAAGAGTACGGACATACGTGAAATAGTATCCGAATCCTGCTCCAAGAAAGTAAGAAATATAAGTATATACGTTTACTCCTTTAAAATACCAATATAGCTTCTTCGTACCATTAATAATCTCATCTGGATCATAATAACCTCTGTTCACGAGATAATAATCAACGATCATCAAAGCGCCCACAGGAATTAAAAGTGTTCCAATCATTAGCAAAAAATTTTGAAAATGATCAAGTAACCATTGTTTTAACAATGCACCAAGAATGGTTATTACTCCAATAACGATCGTTGTAGCCAGATATTTTTGCTTTTGAAAAACAGCCAAATAAGACAGGGTAGAACTATAGAGTGCCATAACATTAGTGGAGACCACCGAGACGAAAATCACCAGTGCTGGTAATAAGCCTAACCATGGATGTTTGCTTCCAATAAGATCAGTGGGATCGTAGGTTTGGGTTATGTTACTTAGGATTGAGAGACCAGAAACTGTAGCTCCAAGAGCCATGGCTAAAAATGTTCCAATGTTGTATCCAGCATACGTTCCAATTATTCCTGTTTTCGATGATGTTGCATTCCGATTATAATCACATACAAGCGGGAGCCAAGAAAACGCCGTAGCCACAACTATATCAAATCCAGTGATGACTGTATTTTTGGGATTTTGGCTGGTTGGTAGATGAATCAAGTCTCCGATATTATACTCAGTAAACAAATACCCAAAGAGGACAAACGCTAATATGACCATAAAATGTGCAGCTAATGATGCAAAGGTTTCAATTCCTTTATGCCCATAGATCGTGATAAGAACCACCACCACTTGAGTGAAAACGGTCCAGAAATTGATGTTGCTATACCCTGTAAGATTTTTCACAGCATGATCGATACTGAGCCCCCCATATAGGCTTGAATCCAACTCCATCCAATAAGAACAGTCGTATTTAATAACGAGGGCAAATGAGCTCCCCGTGTCCCAAAGGCCCCCCGGCATAGTGCCATAGTAGGTAGACCCGTACGTGTTCCAATATTTCCAGTGAGAATCAGAAAAATCGCTCCTATAAGGGAACCGAAAAGAATCACGGCAAGGCCTGTTAAGTAAGGCAGATCGGGAACGAGAAGCTGCCCTGTAAAGACCGTGGTTACAACAACGTTCGAACCTAACCATAGTGAAAACGCAGGGAATAATCCCATCGTTCTCGCGTTCATCGGTGTAGGCTGGATACTATCATGGGCGAAAGGATGATGGTTAGTCATCTGTCAACCTCCTAAATGGATATACTTGAGAACAAACAGATCTTTTATCCATGAATACACGATGCCTATATTACATTCTGCATAAAATACTTCATCATGAACTAACCCCCTTGTTCGAATACCAACCAATTGGTTGTAGTTGAAGATTCCGATTGATATGTTTAGCTTCCGTAAATGCAGCTAAGCCCTGGGGCCCTAACTCACGCCCTATACCGCTTTGTTTGAAACCACCCCAAGGAGTTTCAACGTGTGGAGTATGGTATCCGTTAATCCATACTGTACCTGCCCTTAGGCGACCAGCCACCCGTTCAGCCCGCTCCAGATCTCTACTCAATACCCCGGCTGCAAGACCGAAAGGAGTATCGTTTGCCAGTTGAATCGCCTCTATCTCTTCTTTAAAAGGTTGAACAGTAATTACAGGGCCAAATATCTCTTCTTGTACGATTCGCATGTCTTGTTTTACATCCGTAAATATTGCGGGTGACAGATAGTAACCAGAACGGTCAGGAATTCGTTGCCCTCCGCTTAACAACCGAGCACCATCTGTTAATCCAATTTGAATATACTCTTCCACTTTCTTGCGATGAGCCTCGCTAACGAGAGGCCCCATTTCGGTTGTTTCATCTACAGGATCCCCAATCACAATTTGAGCTGCTCTTGCAGAAAGATGGGTTAAGAAATCATCATATAAGGATTGGTGCACAAGGATACGAGAGGAAGCAACACATACTTGCCCCTGGTTGAAAAATGAACCAAACATTGCCCAATCAACAGCAGTTGCTAGATCCACATCGTCGAACACCAATAACGGAGATTTACCTCCTAATTCCAGAGAAACACGTTTTAAGTTCTTGGCACACTCCTGATAGATTCGGCGTCCTGTTGCAGAGCCTCCCGTAAAAGAAATTTTGTCCACTTCCGGATGGGCTACAAGCGAATGCCCTACAGAGCGGCCTTCCCCCAAGACAAGGTTAAACACTCCCGGGGGCATTTCGCTCTTTTCGATCAATTCTGTTAGTTTCAAAAACGAGAGTGGTGTTACTTCTGACGGCTTAAAGATTACAGTGTTACCGGCAGCCAGAGCGGGAGCAAGTTTCCATATGCCAAGCAACAATGGGAAGTTCCATGGAACAATCAATCCGCATACCCCAATTGGCTCTTCCACCACCTTGCTTATCGTACCGTCGTACATCTCTTTCTCCCAGCAGATCCTATTTGCAACAAGATCCGCATAGTAGCGGAGACATGTTATTGAGTCACTCACATCTAGCCGGGATTCGCGGATCGGTTTTCCCGTGTTTCGAGTCTCCAGTAGAGCAAATTCCTCGGCAGATTCCTCTAATTTATCTGATAATTCACGCAACATTTGAACCCGCAACTCGATATTCTCAGCCCAGTTGGTTGTTTCAAATGCTCGGCGGGCCGCCAAGACAGCCTCATCCACTTGTTCCTCTGTGGCTTCTTTTACTTCAGTTAGTACCTCCCCGGAGGAGGGATTCATAATTTTGCGAATCCCTCCTTCTCCTTTCCGCCATTTTCCCTGTATGAAAATATGATGTGATTCCTGCACACGAATTCCTCCTTTACATCATCACCGACTTCTGTTGAACCTTTTGCCGTTTCATTAATGCAATCAATGTAATAAATTCAAATACTATGTTGGCAGCAGCGGCCGCTGTAATTTGTCCGCTGTCATAAGCGGGAAGAACCTCAACTAAATCAAAACCGACAAAGTTTAAATCAGTAAGACCTCTTACTAAAGCTAATGCGTCGTCAATACTCACACCGGCAACTTCAGGAGTGCCGGTCCCAGGCGCATAAACGGGGTCAAGGAAATCGATGTCAAACGACAAGAAAACCGGACCTTCTCCAACCCTCTCTCGGATTACGTTCAGCATTTGTGTTACACCGACTTGCTTAAATTGATTGGTTGTCCAGACTTCAAAGCCCAGTTCCCGGGCATCCTGTAAGTCTTCCGGTGAGTATAAGCCACCGCGCATCCCCACTTGAATTGATCGAGATACATCGAGTAATCCTTCTTCTACTGCCCGACGAAACGGTGTCCCGTGGTTGTATTTTTGTCCAAAATAACTGTCCCATGTATCTGAATGAGCATCGAAATGTACTAATGCGACCGAACCGTGTTTCTTGGCGATGGCTCGAAGTTCCCCCAAAGTAATCGAATGATCCCCTCCCAAAACTATGGGAATAATCCCTTTATCAACTATTGGATCCAATCCTTCCACGATCTTGTCGTAGGTTTCCGCAATATACCCGGGGATTACAGGGAGATCACCGTAATCGACACCAGACACGTATTCAAACAAATTGATGTTTTGCTCAGGATTAAAGGGACGTAACAAAATCGAGAAATCTCGAATCGCCGCCGGCCCGAATCGGGCTCCCGTACGAAACGATTGACCGGAATCAAACGGAATGCCTAGAATGACAAAATCCATTTGATCATCTATCCGATCAACATGCGGGAGACGCATAAAGGTTCGGGGTCCACAGAAACGCGGAGACTGAAATGAATCTTTCGGTTGGTACTTTGTCATAATGATCCTCCTTTTTATGTAACTGAAAATGAAAGTATGCAACATTTATTCCAATCATTTAGACTTTACGTTAATAGGAAATATTCGAGATTTTAATCAATTTTTCGCACAATTATAAATAAGTACACAAAAGTTCCCATGAAAGGTATATAGATCCTTGTTATTCAATAATGAATACTTATTATTCACAAATGAATAAATACTTCTATTCCAATCGATCATTACTTGATAATTTCAGTCATTACTCCGGTCACGAATAGATTCACGGCTTACAAAATAAAAAGCCCGTATCTTTTCATTAAAGATACGAGCCATTTATGTTTTGTGCGAGATACACGAATCGTTTCTTCAACATGAATTTTCCGTCTGAAACATGCTGCAAGCATGCCTGTCCTCTATCTCTTCTAAAGTGTCAATTTGGATACAGATTGGGCCAATGCCTGAACATCCTCGATGCGGGTGAATCCCGTTTCTTTATCAATAATGGACGTGTAGATGTGGGGAATGATTCGCTTTGCGCCGTGTTCCGCGCAAACCTTTACAATCTCCGGTAACGAATCCACGTCAATCCCCCCGGTCGGTTCAAAAATATAGATCTGATGACGCACTGCAGCTTTAACCATCTCAGCCACTTCATCTAATCTCTTTTTACCTTCAATAGGATAAAACTTGATGGATGGAACACCGATCTCTGCCAGCAAGGCTGCAGCCAGATCACAGGAAACAGGTTCCTGATATTGCTGACTGACAGGTCCTGTCGAAATAAACACCTTGCCGGGTGTCCCACTCGGTGTGATCATTGCATTCACAATGGTTTGTTCACTCTTGACGCTTCGCAAGGAAGCGATCGTATAACCAGCGGCAGGAAATATTTGATTGACATGGGCCGGTTTCGTACGCACGGAAACTTGAACGACTCTCTCCCACTGTGCCGGATCCCCGGCTCCCAATCCAACCGAAACCGGAATATTTTCCGATTGAAATTCCTGTACAGTCTTGACAGCATCATCAACAGTGGGAAAATGTTTTACCATGATTCCGATCAAAGCGTGACCGTCGGTGACTTCCATGATTTCCTTTGCATTTTGTACATTTTTTGCGAGTACATTAAATTGAATGTTCATATGTCTCCTCCACGATTTCTTTTATACGTTTGACAATCAATTGTTCTTGACCCGGTAACAAGGGTCTTGGATCTATATTGATAATCCCTATATTGGCATAATGATTCCGCGTATAGATGGCGGGATTGCCTTCTTCCAAACGACGGATCAATTCATGCGCGCTCATTCCAAGTACTTTCGAATCAATCTTGAGTTGGGCCCTGTAAATGTCGCGCCCTGCTTCATCTTGTACAATGCTTCCTTCAATTCCGTTGATGTCTTTTATCTGTTCGATCAACCATAACATCCGCCGCCGCTGTTCCTGAGATAAATCTTCCTTGAATCCGTAACGCCGAAGAGCTGTCAATAACCCTACAATCGCTTCCTTTCCTACTTTCATCGCCCGGCCTATTCCTTTATATTGGGCACGGCAAGCTTCAATCAAAGAGGCGCGGCCACAGATAAACCCGGAAGTAGGTCCTTCAATCGCTTTACCGCCACTGTAAATCACGAGATCCGCTCCCATGGCAATATATTTGCGCAGATCTTCTTCGGCAGCCGCATCAACAATGATCGGAATTTGATATTCCTTTGCGATCGAAATCATCGTTTCCAGTGATTGCATACCCTTTTGAACGGCATGATGCGATTTTACATAAAAAATAGCTGCCGTTTGCTCATTGATGGCTTCCATGATATGTTTCTTTTCCACATGATTGGCTTGACCGACTTCTACTACTTTTCCTCCACCCAAGGAAATCATCTGCGTGATCGAAGCCCCAAAATGAATCGCATGCCCTTTCTGGATCACAATCTCATTTTTGAGTCCATCTGAAAATGGAAGCTTTTCAATCCTGGTCAAATGGGTTCCTGCAATGACGGCAGCCACGCTGATCGCGATTCCGCCAGCGGCCCCTGAAGTGGGGCAGCCATCCTCTGCACCTGTAACGGTTGCAATGATTTTACCGGCTGCCAGCATAAGTTCGTGAATATCCACATAGTCCATCGAGGCATCCGAGAGCGCCTTTGCGACTTCCGGATGGACTGCGCTTGCGCCTAGTGCCGTCATTTTTCCGCTTGCATTGATGATTTGTTTTAATCCGAAGTCCTGATAAATACCCATCATAACACCTCTCGAAATTTTACGACTGAAATCCAGCTCCAATTTGTAATTATTTTGTAACGATTGGGAAAATGGCTCCCATGATCATGGCTCCCAAAATGGCTCCTCCAGCGATCGGTTTCTTATAAGCATAGAAAATTGCCGCTCCTACTGTTGCTCCAATTCCTACTGGAATGGATGCCATAATAGCAGCAATCACAATCAGTGGTCCCAGGTAACGGCCCGCCGCGTTACCCGCCCCCATCATGACATCAGCCCCAAAGGTGGAGTTTGCTGAATTGATTGTGAATTTCCGGATGAGAACGATGATAAGCCCAATGACTGCACCGATCACTGCACCTGTCAAAAGAGCGAGAGGAAAAGAAGCTAATGGACCCGTAATGCCCGCGGCCAGCATGATAGCCGGAATACCAATTCCCACTCCGGTCTGCAAGGCCCCACCGATATCCAGGATTCCAACGAGAGGGCCTTCCAGCACACGGGCGAATAGGAAGCTCGCCCCAAAAGCGGCGGCTGCACCGAAGCTTCCTCCTTTTATTCCGGCAGCCAGTAAAGCAACAACCGCGATATCATTGAATGCGCCAACATGGTAGACATAGTACATATGAGTTCCTGCGAAGATACCGGCAGAGAGACAAGCGACAAATAAGATGAAAGCATTTTCTGAATACCAAAAACCTCTATTTTGATAATCCATTTTACTTCACCTCGGAACCAAAGAGCTTATGAAATTCAATGAGCCCTTGAGGAACTGTTACATGAATGCTTTGCAACAATTTCACATCAAAACCGCGGAAGAATCCGCTGAGGATAAACAGTAAAATCACAGCAGTCACGAGTGTTTTCGTAATTCGGTTCCAACCGCTGTCGTCGATCCCTTTTCCTATTAAAATCCCCAACACAATGCCCGGTACAGCGTTCCCCATGATCAAATGTGCCACTCCACCAAGAACAGTCCCCCACACGCCGGTACGTTTTCCGGCATCCATCGCCGCCGTCCAGAATACAATCGGCATGATCGGGTTAATCAACCAGTTTGCAGCGGGGACTAATACCGCCGTGGCTACCTTTTGCATCGATTCGGGAATCGAAGCGGCCGTTGAGTTCATAACAGTAACGACGATCATTCCCACGATCGCACCCGCAAAAGCCATTTTTTTCGGATTGTGCAATGTTTCTTCGACATTTCTGTTTTTCCATAACAATGCGGCAGCCGCCCAGTTTGGAATAATCCGGTGCTCCACGTCTTGAGTAAAAGCTCCCGCACCTACAATGGAAGCCCATGAGTTGAACAAAAACCCTAGACCAAATGAAAAGTGTGCAATAGGATCCCCTTCACAGGCGTTCAATTCCCCATAGGTTCGGAACGCTCCCATCCCCTGTACAGTAGGGGCATGGAACATTCTCGCGGCACCGGCACCCACACCAAATCCAACGAGTGCTCCAATAATAATGGATTCCAATAGAATGACTAGAGTTTCCATTTCATTCCTCCTATATCATGATATTTTTCTTCATTCCATACGAATCAAGTGCTGGACCCTTGTCAGATGCTCTTCTTCTCTTTCAAATTCAATCTTCGAAACATCTATGATACGCAATTGAACGGTAATTTGTGCTGTAATCTCATAGCGTGTTCGTTTTCGCGGAAAGAAAATTCCCATGAATCGCTCCGTGTATATCGTTTCCTTTGCACGAATGATTTCCACATTTTGTGGTTCGATCCGCAAGGGGATTCCTGGGATGTCTTGTGCGATTTTCCTCTGAATCTGTGAAAAAATTTTATTGAATGCCGCTTCCTTTGTTTCTCCGACTCCACTTAGTGTTAGCGTGTGGGTGAAAGATTTGTACATCGTTAACCTCCTATGATTTTGATATACTCTTCGGTGAGCCGCCTGCCCAACTCTTCCGTGTCCATAAACCCGAAGCCAATGACTTTCTTTCCCTCCCGCAAAGCAGTAATACCCGCTTCAATCGAACGAAGGCCAAATTCAACCGGGTAATGATATTTCGTTTTCGCGGTTAATGCTCCCGCACCACCACTTCCACAGAAGGAAATGCCAAAGTCAGCCCCTTCTTTATGCATGAAGTCCCCAACCTTCATGTCTGCACCCACACCCGGAATCAAAATAGGTATTCCACCTGCCGACTCAACTCCTTTTGCCACTTTCTGACCTTTTCCCAATCGGTCACCGATAACCACTTTTACTTTTCGTTCCATTCCTTCTTCCCCCGTTATTGTTCAAATTTTGCCGTTTCGAAATGAACGGCAAGCAAGAATATTTCGGTATTTTCAATATTTTGATTTTTGTCCATGCCATAAGTCTGCAGTACTTGTTGGCTCACATCTTTCATCTCTTGGCTGACTTGGTCCCATATCTCTTGTTCAATGGGGGGCAAAGATTCACCTTGTTTCACCCGCCGCATAAACGCCAACAAGTGAACGGCTATCGCTACCCATCGTTCCTTTGTAAAAGAAAGCGAGATCTTTTCTGTCTTTTCTTTTACATTCACTAGCAATGAAATTAATTCATTCTTTTCTTGTAAGGATAATGGATTTTTTTTCGAAATCTCTTGAATCAGATCATCAAACATGTTTCAAAACCTTTCCTGCTTTTATCGTGTATTGAACCAGCAAATGAGGATTGCCCACCATCTTTTCATTTTCAGAATCGATCAAGGTAATCGGTTCCGGAATCATTTTTAGAATGGTTATATCGGCAATCGTTTGTTCTTTCAAAGTTCCGATTTCGTTCGATAAGCCCAACACTTTCGCAGGTCTCCACGTCGAGGCTTCAATCACTTCCTCAACAGTAAAACCAAGGGATAACAATTTGGTCATCGTTGTAACCAGGCTGAAAACGGGACCATTTATGTTCTCACAATAAATATCTGTACTGATTGTGTGAGGAAAAACGTTGAGTTCTTTTGCCCGCTTCATGGTTCGAAAGCTGAAACTTGAACTGCCATGTCCTACATCAAAAAGTACACCTCGTTTGAGTGCTCTCTCCGCTTCCGGAAGTATTGAACCATTTTCATCTACGATCCCGCCCTCCTTCCCATGAAAAGCATGTGTAACAACATCACCAGCATCGAGCAGATCCAGAATCTCGCCAAGTCGAGGCGGAGCGTTTCCTATATGGACCATAAGAGGGAGTCCCACTTTTTGTGCGAGTTTCTTGGCAATGACTAAAGGCTGTAAGCCGTTTCCCTTCACGACCGAACGACTCATGCGGACTTTAATCCCCCGTATCACCGGGTATTGATTGATTAACGCTTCTGTTTCATCCGGCTTCAACATACTCAGATCCGATAATTCCGAACGGCCATCACAAAGTCCTTGGGAAGCGATATTGATCCACAACAGCACTTGCGTTTGGTTTTTTTCAACAACTTCGGTAAGGAATGATTGGAAATCACGAGAGCCTGTACTTCCGGCGTCTACAATCGTAGTCACCCCTTGCTTCACCCCGACAAGATCCGCGTGAATTCCTAACTCTGTCCGATGTTCAAATACATGGACGTGAAGGTCAATGAACCCGGGGGTCACCAAACATCCGGAAGCGTCGATTCTTACCTTCGCCGATTCCGCGGAAATCGCCCCCGGTTCAAAGAGTCCAACAATTTTTCCGTTTTTCACTCCCACATCAAGAGAACGAAAAATGCGTTGAGAAGGATCCGCGACCGTTCCGTTTTGAATGAGAAGATCCAACTTTATCCTCCTTTTCCTTTAGACAAAATAACAAAGAATCGCATGGATTTCGCTTTCGGGAATCACAAGATTTTTTTCTCGAAAAATGTGCATCAATTTCTCACGAATGACCGCCATCGGCTCAGATGTCCACTCATGATTCACACTGTTGTCATCATAAGCTGAACCAAACGCCAAACGGCTAACCATTAACATCAGATGCAAAGCCAATCCTTCAGCACGCTGATCACTCAAATAATCTTTCATTTCAGAAAGAATCGTCCGGCTAAGATCAAATCCTTTGCAAATCACTTCCTGCGTGAATTGCTCTAACGAAGAGAGATCGGACGGCGGTGAATCAACCGTCACTTTTTGATTCTGTCGTGAACGAAGTTCTGTTATCACTTCCCGGACCGAATCGAGGTCTTGGCGATTCGGAATGCTATTGACCACCACGATGGGAACCGACGCTTGAACATTCACCACACTAATTACCAGATCGGGTTTATGCAACTGGATTTGCCTTTCTAACCCTGATACGGAACAGCAGCCAACAATTTTGAGATGGCGAATTTCATGTTCTAAAATGATTTTTAAAAATTGAGCGGTTCCTCTCCCGGTTCCACATACCACCAACGCTTTACATTTGGTCATTTCCTGCATCCGCTTAAGCGAAGCAAGAAAGTGCATCACAATATACCCAATGTCTGAATCGGAAAAATGAACATTCATTTTACAAAACATATCCTGACAAACTTGTTTCACAATATGAAACAAATCCGGATAGGAACGAATAATATCGGAGATGAGAGGATTGGGATCTACCACACCGTGTCGATATTTTGTTAATTTCTCTGTCATATGTGCCAACAAATGTTCAAATAAAAGAGCATCATCCCGGAAATGAATGGCCGTTCGACCGCTTACTTGTGAAATCAATTCCACGGTCAGAGAATAATAATCCTCTATCCCTTCATTCGTCGCGGGTAAAATCATGCCAATCATATGTTGACTGATAAAACAGGCTTCATGGTCTGTGATATTTACACCCAAACGAACCGATAGATCATTGAGAACTTCCTGTAACACACTAAATATTTTTAGTTTTTTAACAGATAGAATTTCGTTAGATTCCAAGACCACTTCATGATTGGAGCGAAGGCGTTGGATCACAATGCACAACCGAATATAAATCCCAATGATCATCCGGTCTGTAAAATGTACTCCGTTGCCTTTCTCACATGTATTCACCATGCTATTCACTGCTTGGAAAATCGCATGGATATCATCTCTTGATAGACGAAGTTTTTCCATCGTCCGACCAACCGGTAAAGGAATGTCGCTCCCTTGAATGATCCCCTCAACAAGATTGAACATATCGTTTCCGCTAAATAGACCCTGTATGATATTTTCTAGTGCCAAACGCCGGTTTATTTCGGTCGCAACTGCCTGAACTCCAAACCGACTCCGTTCCACATAGACATTCCAATTTCCCAAAAGATTTTCAGCCATGGATAAATCGGAAATCGCCGTGTTTCTACTCACATGTAATTTCCCGGCTAAATCGTTGATTTTCATAGGACTGTCTTGCAACAATAATTCCAGCATTAAATGTTTGACTCTTTCCTGGGGGTGAAGAAATACTTCAATGCCTTGGCCATCGTTCAAAAGACTATACAATCGATTTCGGATACCCGTATCTTCTATCCAAATCCCTTTATGCGGTTGGGATTGTAACTCAATATTATGACGTTGCAACCAACTGCGAACGGTTTCCAGATCATATTTCACCGTCCGTTCGCTTACCTGCAATTCTCGGGCAATGTCTTTAATTCGGACAGGTTCTTGTGAATCCAAAATCATGCATATCAGCTTATGAGATCGCGATGTCAAAAGCATGAATTTTCTCCCCTTAGGGTAATGCTTGTTTAAGCAAATTATATGACAAGCGATTTCATCAAAAAAGAACGAATTCTTTCACTATTCATTAGTGCAACTTTTATACAATAGGTGAACTTCTCAAACATACGGTTTTCTGTAAGCGTCAAATACTTCCCACCTACTAACCTCGTGTTGTATTTGAGATAATCTCCTCAAGATATTCGGAGAGGAGAACTTTCAATGTCCCATGCAGAATTAAGAAAAGAGTGGGAGGTACGGATCGCTGCTTTTCGGGCTAGCGGACAGAGTGCATCAGCTTGGTGTAGAGCTCATCAGTTGAAGCTTCATCAGTTCCGATATTGGCTCCGGAAGATTGAACACAAAGAAGCCGTTGTGACCCCATCATCCAAATGGATATCGGTAGAAGTGGACGGGCAGCCTGACGAGTCTAGAAACACCTTGCTCGTTAGAGTAGGGCAAGCAACCGTAGAGATCCAGCCTGGCTTTGATCCCGCGCTGCTGGCAGACGTCGTGCGAACACTCCAAACGTTATGCTAAGCGAAGCTAGCGTAGAGCGAGTGTATCTGGCCTGCGGAAGCACCGATCTACGGAAATCGATTGACGGGTTAGCTGTGCTCGTCAAGGAAGAGTTTGAACTCGACCCTTTCTCGCCCTGTCTCTTCGTTTTCTGCAATCGAAAGCGAGATAAACTGAAGATTCTTCATTGGGAACACAACGGTTTCTGGCTCTATTACCGCCGATTAGAGAAAGGAAAATTTCAGTGGCCGGAAGAAGCGAGCGCCGTACCGTTGAAAATTAGTCGTCGGGAGTTGCGTTGGCTACTCGATGGTCTATCTCTCGAACAGCGACAAGCTCACCCTGCCGTCACTGCGCGTACGATTCTATGATATGTACACCCAATTAGACTTTGGGATTAAAAAAAGGAATTCGCGGTATGTTGTCGAAATCAATAGTATTATGAAAAATCATACGCCGAACCCGACACCTACTACAATTGAAGATCTCCAAAAAGAACGCGATTTGCTGAAAAATCAAATTGCTGAACTCACTGCCAAGCTGAAGTGGTATGAGGAGCAGTTTCGTCTTAGCCAACAGCGCCGGTTTGGCTCTTCGAGCGAACGAATGCCGATCAGCTTGAGCTTTTTAATGAAGCCGAGGTGGAGGCCGATCCCACTGTAGCGGAGCCTACCCTCGAAACCATTACGTATCGCCGTTCGAAAAAACGCGGCCACCGGGAAACCCAGCTTGAAAACCTGCCTGTGGAGACGATCGAGTATCGCCTGCCATCTGAGGAGCAGGTTTGTTCGTGTTGCGGTGGTTCTTTGCATGAAATGAGCACGGAGATACGGCAAGAGCTGAAAATCATTCCGGCCGAAGTCAAAGTGGTCAAGCATGTCCGTTACGTCTACTCCTGCCGCTGTTGTGAGCGTGAGGAGACAAGTACGCCGATTATCACAGCCTCTATGCCTGCCCCCGTCTTTCCGGGGAGTTTGGCGTCTCCTTCCAGTATGGCCTATATCATGAGTCAAAAATATGTGGAGAGCATGCCTCTCTACCGACAAGAGCAACAGTTTGCAAGCCTGGGGATCGAGTTGTCTCGTCAGACCCTGGCCAACTGGATCCTCTACGGAGCGAATACCTGGTTGAGTCTGCTCTATGATCGCATGCGCGAGCACTTACTCAAGCAGGACATTCTGCACGCAGACGAGACGACCTTACAAGTGCTCCGCGAACCGGGTCGGGCCGCACAGACGACTTCTTATCTATGGCTGTACCGCACCGGGAGAGAAGGTCCGGCCATCATCCTCTATGACTACCAGACGACACGGGCGAGCAAACACCCGCGTCAGTTTCTTTCCGGTTTCAAAGGGTACCTGCACGTCGATGGCTATGCGGGTTACCATGGGATACCGGATGTGACCCTGGTCGGTTGTTGGGCTCACGCCCGGCGCAAATTCGATGAGGCACTCAAGGCGCTGCCTGAATCGAAGCGCTCGTCACCGGTAGCAGCCAAAGAGGGACTCAATTTCTGCAATCAACTCTTTGCGATTGAACGGGACTTAAAGGAGTGCACGCCTGAGGAACGTTACCAAATCCGTCAAGAACGCAGCCGCCCTGTGTTGGATGCTTTTTTGGCATGGCTACGTACCCAGAAACCGAAAGTGTTGCCCAAAAGTGCGTTCGGTCAGGCAATCTTGTATTGTCTGAACCAGTGGGAAAAATTAGAGGCGTTTTTACAAGATGGGCGATTGGAGATCGATAACAACCGAAGTGAACGCGCGATCAAACCGTTTGTGATCGGTCGCAAAAACTGGTTGTTCTCCAATACCCCGCGTGGTGCAAAGGCGAGTGCGATCATTTACAGTATCATAGAGACAGCGAAAGAAAATGGATTACATCCCTATTTCTATCTTACCTATCTCTTTGAGAAACTACCTAACCTAGATATGAAAGACAAAGATTCCTTAGATCAGCTTCTCCCTTGGTCAGA
The DNA here is from genome assembly GCF_023705585.1 of Collibacillus ludicampi. Classification (NCBI taxonomy): domain Bacteria; kingdom Bacillati; phylum Bacillota; class Bacilli; order Caryophanales; family Alicyclobacillaceae; genus Collibacillus; species Collibacillus ludicampi. The sequence continues at coordinate 2,132,188 of NZ_BOQE01000001.1, read as the reverse complement.
AAGCCTACCGCTTACCTGCCGGGCTATAAAAAAGAATACGTAAATCATACGAAAATCCCCATCTCTTCAAAAGGTGGGGATTATTTTACGCTTACCTCTATACGGGAGTGGAAGAAAAAAAGAGGAGGGGTTCGTCCCCCCCCTCTCAGACTGCGAACAAACTACCTCTTTGCCATGAAAGCAGACATAATTGCCCCGCAGTATGAATCATGCCTAGACAGGTTTTTTTTGATAAACGCCATGTGGATTAATTGGATAACAACAACGAAGATAAATAAATAAGACCAATGGAAGCTACACCAAACGATCCATACCAGAAAAGTTTCTTTCGCAAGATAGAGGCCACAGAAGCCAATACGATTGCAATTTGGAAAAAAGTTGTTGCCATTCCTGCTTTGTGGTGTCTAAGAACCAGTTGATTCGTATGCTGAATAGTCTCATCCCGTTGCTTCTCTAAGTCATCGGCTTGTTTTTGTAGAGTTGTCTTATCTGAATCAAATTTTTTCATGCTACTTTGGTATTCGTTTAGTACGTTTTGTTTACTTAATGCATCCCCCTGTAAAGCAGGTACAAGTTGGGACAGTCCTTTGATTACATCGTTTTTCGTACTTTTCGAATCGTAGTAATTCCATTGATCGGAAGCTTTTGCTTGCAACAGTACTGCTTGATCCATTTCCAATAAGGTGTCGGTTGTGATTTGACTTTCTTGAAGTCCAGAAAGAGCTGAAAATACTGCATACACGCTAATTGTAACTGCAATCCAGTTATTGAATTTGCGTTGTTTGTGCTCTTCTCGTTCCCACTTTTCTTCTTTTTCTTCCAACTCTCTCAATTCTTCTTCAACTTTTTCTAGTGGATTCTCCACTCCGAAATTTTCATCCATCTTTAAACACCCACTTTTTGAAACTTAATTCGGTTCATCACCACGAAAGTGGTTGACATTGAAAAAGCACTCGTAATCCTCAAGTATTGTTGGTGTTTAACTAACAACAAATACGAGGTTTTATGAGTGCGCCAACAGTTTATCACGGTTTCATTGAATTTGCCAGAATTCAACGTGGATAAGGTTTTCCATAATGGAAGCCGTAAGGTCATTCATCAAATATGGGAAAGCAATATCTTCTGTTAGTGATCTAAAACGATTTCGATCAAGAGAAACCTTCTCAACTAAAGCGTTTGTTCTTAGCCTTTATTGCCTCTGTTTTTTATATTATCAAAGACTATATGCGATATCACTTATTTTTGTATTGGAGCTTTCACCTGGTTAGAAGATCCAGCGGGTGATTTATCCGCCACCGTACTTCCTGTTGTTTTGGCTGAAGGAGGTACGACAGTAGTATTAGACTGCTTTATGTTGTTAGGAGTCTCTTTAGATGTAATGTCGTTGGATTTCTTCATTTCATTGCTTGACATGGATGATGGTTTCTTTCCCTCAAGATAGTGATGGTTATCAGCTCTTGGATTCGGCTGATTAACTGCCACAGCCGGTATGACGAGCGAACCGTCCGGACGGTACAATCGATCACTCATGTAACGCCAGACTCCGCCAAAAGAACTCGTTATATTCATCTGATCAGAAAGCTCGTCATAATCAATGCGTGAGATTTGTATGTCCCCCAATGGTAATTGACGGATTCCGCTTACCGCGTCATACTTGTAAACTTCATACACTGAACCATTTTTCAATTCAATATATAAGTATTCCATGTACGGAGAGAAAAAGGTGTTTACAACTTTCCGCTGATTTCCAATCCATTCGTGAATCAAATAGGATTTTGCTTCATTTAATGGTAATAAATATGCATCCAAGTAAGAGCCTTGGACAAAATATAAAAGGGTATTCGTATTTCCCAGCCATTGCATATAGGATACCTGCCCCACCGTTCGTTGAAAAATGGTTCCTTCCTTTCCGGCAATCGTCAACGTATCCTTTGTTGTATAAGCCATGTACTGTTTATCTTGGCTATACATCACTTGTTCTGCGTTCTTGGGGGGCATGAGAGTTACTATTTCTTGTTCCTTTTGTGTAGAACCTTCCATGGACGAGACGGGAGGCTGCAAAAATTTATCGATCTTATGGAGTGTCACCAGTTGGAACAGTGTGAACAAGGTAAAAACTCCCGTCCATATGGATACCTTTTTGTTCATCATCCACTTTTTTCTCACGTAGTATTCCCCCCATCTACGACGAAGCTTGTCGCCACGTACCTTTCTCCAAGGGGATTCGACGGAGGTACAAGAAATTGATTCTTATAATAAAGTTCAGAACTGTATCCTCCATCCAGATTGGCTGCCACATATGCGCCATGTTCCAACATCACTTGCTCACAATCGAGCAAGCTTGCACCAATTCCACCATTCCCCCGTCCGGATAGGGCAAGCAACAAAATCGCTCCATCTCTGCGTTGACCAATTGCTGATCTCGGTGCGTAGCCCCAGGATCCATCGGTAGCCTTTAAATAAGGTTTCCCGTCTTGAACAAGTTCCGGTCCGAACGAGACCGCATCTAAGATTCCCAATTGCTCAAGTTCATGAAACGTATATTTGCCGACGATCAGTGCGCCACTTTTTGTGATTCCAATAACAGGTTCCCTCGAGGTTTGATCTCCACTGATAAACTTTCCTCGTGAAATGGTGATACCGAGAGGTATTCCCCCCGTACCATGCCCACCGTCGATAAATCCTCCCGCATTAATACCGGCGATCGAACCGGAATCCTTCACCATTTCACTGACTGTTTCGCCAACAGAGTTTAAATATTTTGTCACCGCCACATGTACACGTTTTGGATCATGAATGATCAATAAACAGCCGGAATATTTGGCTGTTTGAATCGGAACCACTTCGATTTCGTTATCGTGAATGTTTGCAAAGTCCCCAGTCCGCATTGTTCCCCGGTCCATTGTATCTAAGGAAACAGGCCGATACTTTGCCAATGTAGAGGCTGAATAAAAAGGAGTGATGAGCCATGGATGCCGGCTTGTGAGTATGGCACCAATCACTGCACTGCGCAGATTTTCAAAAGGTCCATACAAAACGAGTGCAGCGGTTGAAATCATCATATAGATGATCATGATCATGGTGATGGTAATGCGATTGTTTTTCTTTTTCAAAGGAAATGATGAACGCCCCTTTTTCTGGTATTTAAAAAACAAAACGATCATCTCCTGTATAGGATGAGTACCCCAATATTTTCGTTCCAAAGTATAGAGCATGAACTTACAAAAATCTATGTCAACTATTAGAAAAAGAATGAGCTTAAAAAATAAGAAAAATGGTTCGATATACTAAGTAAAAAGCGCTCAAAAGTTAATAAAAAATTGAAAATCATGATCACTTAAATAAAGGAAAAGTTTTATATGGAATATACTATTTTTATGTTGGCGGTGATCAGAAGGATAAAGAAGAGCCTTGAATGTAAAAAACGCCGACAAACTAAAAATTACAGTTTGTCAGCGTGTGTGATGCGGTTGAGAAGCATTTGTCATCATTCTTCGTTTGATGAACATCAGTCCCTTAATTCGTTTATAATAAAATTGTACCCAAATATCCTAGAACGTAGGAAATCACACCTACAATAATTCCAGCAGTCATCATTTCTAAACCGCTTGCCCACCAACTTCTAGCGGTAATTAAACTTTTAGCTGCCCCAACAGCAAAATGAGCGAGTATAGAAACGACACCTGCGATGATCATGGCAGGGAGACCCGATAAAAAGAAAAACGGAATAAGCGGAATAATCCCGCCAACGAACGTAGAGATGGATCCATAAAAAGCGGAAACCCAAGGGTTGCCCTCATTTGTCTCATGGATTCCAAGTTCCTCTTGTGCCATGGTCTTCACAAATTGATCCGGATTTTGAGAAATTCTATTCGCAATGGTCTCAGACTCTTCTTTAGTAAAACCTTTTAGTTGATATAAAAGAGCCAGTTCTTCTCTTTCGTGCTCGGGGTTTTCAAGGACTTCTTTTCGCTCACGATCTAATTCTTTCTCCATTACCTCGTTTTCTGATTTCGTCGCCAGCCAAGCTCCTGCGCCCATGGATAAGGTGCTTGCCAAAGCACCAAAGAAACCAGATACCAAAATCATATGATTGCTATTGGTATATCCGGCCACTCCAGCAATAATTCCAAAAATAGCACCAAGCCCATCGTTGACACCATAGATAACATCTCCGACCCAACCACCAGTATGCCGCCTATGCCATTTTTCCTCATCCCAAATTTTTTCAAGTAGTTGACTTACCACTGTTTTCTTCTCTGTGAAGGATTCCACGGTCCCTTCGTGATTGGCTTCATCCTCTTCGATTTCATTAAGAATCTGAACGAGATTTTCATCTTCAATTAGATTTCGTTGGGATTTATACCAAGAAGCATTACTGTGTTCTACATCCAAAACTCGCTGTAACATTTCCTCTTTTTTCAAGCTTTTCGGTAACGAAATCGATGGTAATTGATCAAGGGAATAGCCTAAAGTTTTAAGTTCTTGTTCCCAAAGTTTTGTATGTTTTTCTTCTATATCTGCAAGCTGAGATAAAATCATTTTTCGTTTGGGATCGGTTTCCTTTTGAGCTAATGCCTTATATAACACTACGGCTTCCATCTCTCTTCGCCAGTTTTCGATTAATAATTTTATCTTAAGATCTTTCATAATCCCTAATAACTCCTTTTCTTTTTTTGCTACCATTTCTTACCTTCCCTTTGTTTCCCACCACTTATTATATTCATGAATAGCCTTAAAAACCAGAGAAAAATAAAGAAATTCAATGATAATAAATATTAATCTCAAAAAACAGCTTAATTTAGGATAAAATGATATTCATTATCGATATGAGGTTTTCGTTCTCACCTATGCAAAAAAAGTACCTCATCCGTTCGATGAGATACCTTTTTGCTTACTGACTCCAAAGTTCAAGTGCCAGCCGTGCTTCCTTTTATCCCGTAAACTAAACAACTTCCCAACTCACAAAACTTACCCCTTCTTCTAAACTGGCACGACCTACAATTGATTCAACTAATTGGTCTCTGCGCCCCTGAGTGAATAGTTCAGCTATGACCTCCATTTTCCCTGAATGATCATGGAGGTCTTCACTATGTAACGAGCGCAAGAAGAGTTGTTCGTTTCCGATCGCGTGGAGCAATAAAGCACGAATACGGGTTTCATCAATCTGACGACATACAACTCGAACACTGTAACGTGTTTCAATTTCTGTTTGATTCATCGGCTGTTTGTTGATTTTTTCGGCAATCGGACGCAAGAAAAGATTCGTTCCAATAACAAGAACAGTAGCAATGAATGCTTCAAGTATAAATCCTAAGCCCGCAAGTGTTCCAACAGCGGCGCTACACCATAATGTAGCTGCCGTATTTAATCCCTGAACATTACCTCCTTATTTATGCATGATCACACCTGCACCAATGAAACCTATCCCCGACACCACCTGAGCAGCGATACGAGTGGGACTGGATTCACCAACAATGATCCCAGCGAGTGATACAAACAAAGCAGAGCCCAAAGCAACAAGAGCATTTGTTCGTAATCCGGCCATTCGATGTCGCCATTGTCTTTCAAAACCAATGATCATGCCACATAGTAGTGCGGTAACAACATGGAGTGTAAAGTATAGCAAAGTCACATGTATTTCCTCCTCGTGCTTATGGTGAAAATAACTGCCTTTTTTATACTTAGAATCAAATCTCCAAAACGTGAGTAAAATTTTTAAATGAATAAAGTCCTCGGTCTTGCCTAATGGCGAGAACGAGGACTTTTATACTGTATCGAAAGATTTGACATGCTTCATTCCAAGACTTAAACATCGACCGGTCTGATGGGACCATGGATTGCCCCTTCCTCGATGACGATTGAAAATTAATGCCCAAGCGAAAGTTGCACAGCTTTAACAATCAACATAATGACTGCTACGAGTAGATAGCCGCGTAATAAGATCATGCCCAACTTGCGTGTCTTCGACCATACCGGTTTAGGAAGCGTACTCAATGGAGGCATCCTCCAAGTCATGCGATCCTGTTCAGATTCGGGATATGTGGGATTTTTCCCTCGTTGACGATAATATAGCAAACCAGCGACTAGAAGTCCGATCACCAAAATGCCTGCCAAAACCACGGTCAAGAGTTGTACGTTCACGTCAGGGAAAAGGGTTGTCACGGCAAGGATAAATGAGAGCATGACCAGAACACCGACAATAATACTGCTTACTACATTCAGCCACATTTTGTTGACCCAAGGACCCAGAACATCCTTGTCATTGCACAGCAAGAGCAAGAAGACCGTTGCACTCGGAAGCAGTACACCCGCGAGTGCCTGCACCGCCGTTGTGATCAGGCCGAGTGGTGCATGGGGGATCAGTACAATCCCTCCGGATATCAATATGAGGATGGTGTAGCTGACATAGAAGCCCAGAGCGTCCCGCCAGTTTCGATGCAAGGAATGTTTGACGCCAAACACATCGCCAAAGGCGTACGATGTGGAGAGCGTGACAGAAGCTGCACCAATCAGTGAAGCGTTTAGCAAGACAATCGCAAAAAAGGCCCCCGACAACGGCCCGACTTTTTCCGCCAAACCTTTTGCGACCGCACCCGCATCGGTAAACGCACCCGCAAGATTGGTACCCTGAAAGGCGAACGCAGTAGCGATGATTAAAGCCGCCGCACCGAGAATCACGACGAATGCACCGATGACCGTATCCGCCCGTTCGTAGGACATCCAACGCGGAGTCAGGCGCTTATCGATCACATTTGACTGCTGGAAGAACAGTTGCCAAGGGGCAACTGTGGTACCAACCATGCTAATAATGAGCAACAGTGCATCCGAATTCAGGCCACCTTGAACATGGGGAACAAAAAAGTCGTGTATTACTGGACCGGCATGTGGATGGCTCCAGATCGCAAGCGGAATCACTAAAAAGTTCGCCAAGATGAAGAGGTACATGAACGCCTCCCAGCGGCGGAAACTGCCAGTCACGGTTATTGCAATGAGTAGCAATGCGGAAATTGGAACGGAAATATAGGGACTGACTCCGAAATACGACATCGCCAAGTCGATTCCAATGAACTCTGTGATAAGGGTCAGACAATTGACGATGAAAAGATCACCGACAGAGAAAGCCCCCCAGAAACGTCCAAATCGTTCAAAGATGAGGCGAGCGTGTCCTACGCCAGTCACAAGACCCAAACGCACGACCATCTCTTGGTTCACGATTAATACGGGAATGAGAAGCAGAAGCACCCATAGCAGGCTCGTTCCATAGTTCTGCCCGGCCTGAGCATACGTAGCGATGCCGCCAGCATCGTTATCGCCTACCATGACGATGAGACCGGGACCCATGATAGCCAGTAACGTACGAAGCCGAGCCCCCCAAGTTTTGCGCGGGGCCGTATCCTGTTTGCGTATGGTTCCAAACGCTCCACGAATGTCGCCTTCATGAGCGTCGTCAAGCACAGGGGATGATAGGTTGAGAGCTTGGTTATCCAGCATGACAGATTACCTCCTTGGAATTGAAGTTTTAAATGGGTAGTTATATCCGTTGATTTTCGAACACACATTCGACAACTGGGTCCATCTCCCATGCCCATCACCCCCTTCAAGGATTGAATGATTCTCATGATTTATGAATCAAAAGACTGATTCGATAGCAAATTTGAATTCCGTAAGCAAGATTTTTTATATCGCCAGCCAACAAGGTCAATCGTTTGCGGGACTCGCCACTTCCTTTTGTTTAGCAACAGTGATTTTAGTAAAAAATGATGTGCATTCATACGGGTTTGTTCTGGTATTTGACGGTTGAATGGTATGATTTTTGCCGAGAAAATCCCCTCCATTATGCTATGCTTGTAAATATTTTTTGATAGTTTTAGGGGATACCCGTCCATTCCCATCACCTCCCCTTATGATTCCATAAAAAACCCCCTGTAATGATCTACAGGGGGTAGTGAGCTTCTTCATAAACACACAGAAAAGAAGGTCATCAATCCCCCTAGTTGAGCTTTAGCACTATACAACGTAGAGCACGATCGCTCAGCCACATTATGTAAAGCCTTAATCCGGCAATACCTGTTCTACCCATTGGCGTCTTTCGACGTTTCCGGGCAGTGGCCTTTGTTTGTATAGACGCCTCGCCTAACGAGGATTTATTTATTCTTTTCAATCCATCAGTCATTTTATGCTGTTGATTTTATTATGTCAATTCTTTGATTGTAAAGGTTTTATTAATCACCTTGTGATGAGCGTTCAGCAAATCCAGTATATGAAAGAGAGATTGCTACCGCAATGGTCATTCACTGTTCTGAAATAATTTCATTGTTATCGTAAATATTTCATGATATATTCAGTTACGGTGATGATTATGACTGAAATGAAACGATTTGGGGATTGTATTCGCTATCTTTTGCAGAAAAAAGGAATGACTGCAGAAGAGCTGGTAGAAGAAATGAATGCTTCAGAATGTGTAAAGACAAACAAAGCCGCTCTCTCCCGTATTATGACCGGAAAAAGAATCCCAAGCGAGGAAGAGGTTCAAGGGATAGCCAAAATTTTAGAGACTCCTATACTTTTTGAAGTGTATGATTCTTTGAAACAGTTCATCAGCTCACAAGATGGAATTCATGCCCTCCAATTTTACGAGAAAATGAGTCACCTTCTACATGCGGACGATTGTTCAAATGAAAATCATCATAGTCCAAAAGTGGATTATCATCTTTTATTTCAAATTCTGAGAGGACTTTACCAGTATTGTTTAAACCACGACCTTAACAAACTGATTGAGAAGGAATTCAGAACAAAATTGACACAGATAAAAGCTCATGGACGCTTCATAGAACAACTTCAAACGATGTATCAATGGCTTCAGAGTACCAAACTCACAAAACAGGCTCATGCGTGGATTATGGCCACTCTTCTTTACTTTGTTACTCCAATTGATCTTATTCCTGATTTTTTCATTCCATATGGATACGTCGATGATGCCATCGTTGCGGGGTTTGTTTTTTATAAAATTTTATCAAAGTACAAGCCTCAATCTGATGAATGAAAAACCCGTTTCGAAAGGAAGTTTCAGCAACTATGAATCCACATCGCGGGAAGCCAAACAAGAAAAAAAAGTTTCGCAAAAGATTTCTGCTTTCTTTGAGTTTATTTGCCGGGACGTTGCTGCTAGGTTCATTCACATATGCCTTGATGACCCATCAGAAACAAATGATGCAAAATGTTGTCAATGAGATCGGGCAAGGTTTGACAGGGAATACGGAACCGATCAATCTTTTGCTTATCGCCAACAATGCGCGGGATGCTACGAATCCCTTGTCATTAGGTTCTTCCGGGGGGCAGGCAGACACCCTCCTTGTTGTACATATAGATCCCTCTAAACATGTCGTGACCCTGATCTCCATCCCACGCGATACTTTAATTGCGTTACCGGATTGGGATATTCCGATTCCAAAGATTAAATCTGTTTTTACGCTTGGACTGCAGCAATCTCCAGAAAGGGGTCCGGAGCTTACCATGCAGGCCGTATCAAAAATGACGGGATTACCGATTCATGATTACATTGTGACTGACTTTCAAGGGTTTGTAGATGCAATCAACGCTGTGGGTGGAATCGAAGTTGATGTACCCGCCCGCTTATATGATCCGGATCATAGTGGTGTCGATCTCCAACCCGGAAAGCAAATATTGAATGGAGAGCAAGCCCTTGCTTATATTCGTGTCAGACAAAACCAAGCGGGAAATAATTATCGTGTGAACGACTTTCAGCGGCAGGAAGCTGAAATGCAGGTACTCGAGATATTAAAACAAAAGGTACTGGATTCTTCCAAAAATCCTGCTGCCATACAGAGACTGCTCAACATTTGGAGTAAGGACATTGCAACGAATATCAGTCCTTCTAGATTGGTCGGGATCGGTATGGAAGCAGCCGGAGCTGAGGTTCAGAAAATCTCTTTAGGTACAATTCGTGACTCCATGAATCTTGCCGATGCGCCCGCACCGAATTTTAATAAAGAAAATTATATTACAGGCGCGTACTACGATGTATTAGATCCAAAAGAGATTGCAAAAAAACTGGCCCCTTTAGGGTCGACAGGATCGGATTTAGGTCTCCCTACTCTCCCGAACCCCGAAGAGATTCCAGTTGTGGTATATGGTTCACAAGAGGTGGCAGAAACATTAAAAAACAAAGGATTCCAGGTTACATATGCAGGGCCCGGTCGAAACGCCACACGTCTATCGATCTATTATCCAAGTAAACATATGCCTTGGGGCTGGGCCGTTGCCCGTGCTTTAGGTACGGCCAACGAATTTGTAGCTCCTTTGAATGACGACAGACCCTTTCTCGTCGTTTATGCTCCTTAACACTCGAAATGACAGTGCTTTCATTCCAGGACTGGAAAGGTTTTGATTCCAGTCCTGTTTTTTCGAGTCATTCTGATCAACTATATAAGATTGCTACATTGTTGCGGGGATATTTAAAAGTTCCGGCACAGTAACGAGTGTAAATCCTTGCGCTTTCAGAAGTGAAATGATTTGAGGTAAAGCATTAATAGTATTATTTAGGTTTTCCCCTCTTCCCCCTGCACAATGCTCTAAAATGATACCTCCTGGGCTTATTTCACTCCGTACATAATTCATAATCTGTGTTGTTGGTGTTCCCGCCCAATCTCTTGTATCCACCGACCAATCAATCACCTTGTACCCCATGGAGCCTATTTCACGAACTTCACTGGGGGTTGTACTCCCGTAAGGTGGTCGAAATAGATCTGGGTAATATCCGAGAATTTTAAATAATTCTTGATTCGTTTTATCAATTTCGGCACGAACTTGACCGGGAGACAATTTCCTTAAATTTGGATGGGTCCAAGTATGATTTCCAATTACATGCCCTTCTTGTGCGATACGTCGTACCATCTCAGGGTGTGCTTGTGCCCTTGTCCCGATAATAAAGAAGGTGGCTTTCACTCCATGTCTCTTTAAAATCTCCAATATTTGTGGAGTAAAACGGATATCTGGACCATCATCAAATGTTAACGCAGCTTTCTTTACGTTCGCTGGGCCCTTATAAAATAAAATTCCAGATAAATTGCTTCCTTCCAATGCCTTATGTATGGGTAAAATCGTTCGATTTTGTGATTCAGGACCATCGGCGAGATCAGGAGTACTTGCAGTCTTTTGCTGAGGTTTATTCAAATTGGAGATTTTCGGTGTTTCAGTTGTTGTACAACCTGCAAACAAAAAGCTCGCTAACGTCAAAGCTATAACTATGCGAAAATGTTTTATCATAACCCTCACCTCGAACCAAAGGATAATTTCCACTATAGTATGTGATAAGTTAAAACAAACTATGGGCGAACTTTAGTTATCCGAATTTCTATACTTTTTTAATTCCGCTTATAAGTATAGCTACAGGCCCCGGGAAAGAAGAACAGTAACCGGAAATTCCTGGGAATTTCTTATTTTTATATGATAAAAGTTGTCTTCGCATGGTTTTTCAGCTATTTTATTATTTTTGGGTACTATGATGAAATGAGATCCTCTATACAGTTGGATGGTATTTCAAGATTCATCCCACCAACGTAGAACGGATTCTTCTTTATCCCTATGAATCTGTCGTTTTTTTAGTTGAGAGTCCACTTTTTCTCTAACATCAAAGATTTGTTGTTCATCAATAGAAATAATTGCGTAAGTAAGGGATGAGGATCAATGAGACACCACAGACTACTCATTCTTTTATTCACGCTCACTTTACTTTGTGTTACATGTTCATCAACGAGCGTAGCCGAACCCGATAATGATTTTCCTTCCATGCACAGTCATTTTGCCCTTCTTCGCCTAGAAGATGTAGGACCTGGTGGCCCTTACGCAACAAAGGATCAGTTGGGAAAGTTAAGAGCTGTTTTTGATTATCTATCCGAAGAGAACGTCCCTTTTCATATTGCCTTAATCCCACGTGACCGGCGGTTAATTGGATATGAGACATGGACGGATGTGTCTATTGAAAATCCTAACGGAGATAGCCGTCCATTTATTGAACTTATGAAGTATGCGACGGAACATGGAGGCATTCTCGGCATGCACGGGTATACCCACCAATATGGAAACAAAAAACGACCGGATGGATTCGAAAATACCAGCATCGGTCGCGAATTTGACGTCCCGGATGCCCCGGAGAGCCAAACGGCTGCCTATGCTGCCTCCCGCATCGAAAAGAGTTTGCATGCGTTTCAGGCCGCAGGACTGACTCCGTCCTTCTGGGAGTCTCCTCACTATGCAGATACACGAATTCAGAGGGAGGTATTTAGTTCCTACATGGGAATCCTGTATGAACCCGACTTCTTAGACTTTCGCTCCCTGAAGGATGTCGTTTATCGTGAAGATGTCAATCATTGGGGAAATCCGAGTTTGGGTGTTGTCTATATACCGGCCCCGCTCCGTTATGTTCAGGACGAGACAAGCATTCAACGCATTCTCAATGATGCCAAAAAAGGAAATGTGTTAGCGAGTATGTACTTTCACCCTTATTTAGAATTTCCTTATCTTGAGCCTGTACGAGATAAAGATGGCAAGGTCGAAATGAGAGACGGACTTCCGGTTTACCGCTATAAGAAGGGGACGAATTCTTATTTACATCAATTGGTTACTGGGATGTGCGCATGCGGTTATCATTTTGCCACGATCTTTGATGTAGTCCCCTTTAGTCCTGCGCACCGAATTGTACTCCCTAAAGGGACGAGCTTTGTCGGTACCGCCGACCTGCAAGGAAACGGTGTTTCTGATCGAATCGCGGTGGATCCGAAGCAAGGGAAGATTTATGTGCAGACCGATCGCCTAACATGGCCGCGGAATCGGACTCTCAAACCTTGGGAAACTTGGCTTGATATCAAGAAACCTCTAAACGGACGGATTCTAACGGGAAATTTCACAGGTGACGGAAAATCGGATTTACTCATTTTGGATACGAACGGAACCGGACACCTGTATATCAGCAATGGCCATCAGTTGATACATGTGCGCGATTATACTCTTCCTCAACAATACGATGATATTCTCGTAGGGGATGTTGAAGGAAATGGTAAAGAAAAACTGGTCATGATCGATAAACAGACAGGCATGTTTCGTTCCTTTACATTTAATAAAAATACAGTGAAACAGGATATATTACGCGTACCTCCCCTGCTGAAGAAAGACGCTCAGTACTTTTTGGCAGACGTAAACGGATTCGGAAAAGCAGATCTGATTCTTTGGTCCAACGAGGATCATACGGCTTACGTTTCACTCTCGGAAGGAAACGGTGTCTTTTCCCCGTGGCATGTCTGGTACCATGCGGTCGCGAACGCACGCGTCACGGTTGGAGACGTAGATGGTGACGGTAAAGCGGATCTACTTCTCTTTTATCCTCAATATGGCGTATGGGAAGAAGCGAATTCAAACGGTAGGGCGGCTTTTGTGCGGGTAAGAGAGCGCTTCGGTCCTTGGGCGCGGGGAGAAAATCGAATCATCATGACAGCAGACCTTGATGGAAACAAGCGAGCAGACTTGCTCTCCTATGATCCACAATCCGGAGTAGTGGACACGGCACTATCATTTCAGAGGCCTTATAACCCCCCTCTCTAATGCAAATTATCAAGAGATCGCTTCCTTGACAGAGAAAATTATATTTTTCTTAAAGAAAATTACACAAAAATTACTCGAAATGATTTCATATTCTATGAAATAATTTCATTAATGGTTTATTATACTTATGAAATAAAAATTAACAGAGGTGATGTGTTGTGAAAAAAACCATTGCTACTTTATCTATGATTTCCGCCCTTTCATTCAATGCGGTTCCCGCTTTTGCCCAAGGGGGAAACGGAAACATTCAAATTATAGGGAACGGTCATGCTCGGCAAAACATTCATATTACGAATACCACCAATGTTGTCGATAACACAGTCGTTTTCGACGATGTAAAAGGACATTGGGCAAAAAAATACATCATGGATCTCGTAAAAAAAGGGATACTCTCCGGTAAAAGTAAACAGAAATTTGATCCAGATGCTCAGGTGACACGCGCAGAATTCGCTACGATGGTTACGCGGTATTTTCAATTAAAAAATGATTCTACTCAACAAGACTTTGAAGATGTGCCTCCTACTTCTTGGGAGTATAAATATGTAGAAGCCGCTAAGGATTACTTTGATGCATATCGTACTTTAGATGGTGGTCTTCTGTTCAAGCCCTTTGAAGGCGATAAGCGTGAAGACGTAGCAGTCACTTTAGTAAAAATCTTACTCAAGCAAAATCCGGAGATGCAATTGTTAGATGCCGATACTGCTACACAATTATTACAAGAAAAATTCCCGAAAGATTACACAAAGATTCCACAAGCTCTCCAACCTTATGTAGCTACGGCAGTTAAATATGATTTGATGCACGGATATGGTGATGGTTCTTTTAGACCTGATCGCGTGGTTACACGCGCGGAAGCTGCTACATTACTTGATCGCTTACAAGATAGTACAGTTGTTGTAATGGGCGATCAATCTGCTACAACTACAACAACTACATCTTCTGGAACGGAAACCACTGTTTCTCAACAATCTGCAGGAACTTCTGTAGAAAATGAGTCTACAACTTCCAATACAACGGCTTCCAATCAGAATTCCGTAGGTAGTTCAACTTCAGGAAGCCAGTCAACTCAAATCACTACAACGGGTAACACTAACGGTTCTTCATCTACAGAGACAGTAGCATCAAACGTATATGGCACCACAACAAATAATCAATAATAGGAATTGATAAATAAGTCATACGTCATGTTATGGCTTCAGCGTGTAGACAAAGTACCTAAAGTACAAGGTCTACACGCTTTTTTGTCGAATAGTCACACAGATTTATTTTGGTAAGAGGTGTCCGTATGCTTCGCAAGCCATAGGCCGAAGAATTGATCGTGTGTTTGCGGATTTACAAGCATGGTTTTCGTTGGACCACTTTTTGGGGATTTCAAAAAGTGTCAGTGCAGGCGATGCTCGTATTTCTTTTTCATGAATTTAAAAAATCAGCTAATTGGCTATGGAAATCCGACTGGGCGGAATGCCCTTAAGCTGCGTTTCAGTTTTGTATATATACAGAACAAACTCCCTCTACTGATATGGTAGAGAGGGAGTTTTGTCTGCCGTCTGAGACCTCCGTCTAAATCATGGATGTCTTCAGTTTCATTCGTTATTCTCAATGTACAAGTTCTTTCAGCTTTGCACCAGGTTTAAAACCGGAATGGTCGATGCTGTAAGGGCCATGATAGCCTTCCAGCCGATCCAGAACCGAAAGTCCTTCCTCCTCCAGATCGAACCATTCCCCTTCAATCCCCCGGTCCGTTTCATCCAGCACCAACGCCGAGAACACCCCGACATCATACAGACGGCCACGCACTCGCCCTGGCTGTACACTGCAAATATACGGTTCCGCCACCCGATGGTTCCGCTCTCCCGTAAGCAATGTGCCATAAACAAATACGTTGATCATCTCCGCCTCCTCCTGTCCTCCTCTTCCTTTTTCCGTTGCTCAATCAAATCCAAAGCCCATAAGATCCCCATCCGAATACCCGTCTCGATTCGTTCTGCCACAAAATCGTCACGGACGTCGATCTCGCGGCCTTCGTATAAAACGAAATCCGCCTTATACAGTTGCTCGATAAGGTCCACGGTATGGATGGGTGGTGCGACTTCTCCGATAAGATCCTCCACAGAGAGACCGTATAGCTTCGCCAAGCCAACGATAACTTTATAACTCGGGTTCCTTTTACTTCCCCTTTCAATGTGACTCAAGTATCCTGTGGAACACCCGACGACTTCTGCCGCCTGGTCCAGAGTTAACCCTTTCTTTTGGCGCAGTTCGCGAAGGTATTCCCCGCTCACCCGCAGTTCTTTTTTATCCACCGAACATCTCTCCTTTTGTCTATAGTATACTTTCGAACGACAAAAAAAGGCAACCTTATCCACGGTTGCCTGCTTACTAAAGAGTAACCTTAGGATCATCTGGGTTCATTCGAGAAGCCTGATCCGGTGTTTCTTCAGTTTCACTGCGTTGCTCAATCCTACTTAGCAACGGCGGAGCCTTTCGGAATGGGGAGGATACAGGCCGATCCGGCTCCGTATCCGGCTTTTCACGCCAAATTCTTGGGGCAGTCTTCGGCTCTTCCTCATGTGCTTGCTTTCTTCCCTCGGTTTCCGCAGGTTTTTCTGTCAAGTCCGTTGCTTCTGCTTCTACAGATGTCTCACTCAGAACGTGATCTTGTGACTCATCTACTCTACTCAATTTTTCAGCAGCAATTGAAAGGTTTCCTTCATGGTCGTCGGTTTGCACCATTTGACGATCTGCATTGATCCGTTGGACATTGCACTCCGCCGGTTCCTCTTCAGGCTTAGGAACTTCCTCCCGCTTTTGACGGACCGGTTCGGAAGCACCCAGTTTACGGTCATCCGTTTCAGAAGGTTCATTCTGCCCTAACTGTTGAGATGGCTCGTGTCGCTTGAGAACATGTTCCTCTGTCCCCATCAGTCGACTCAGCTCCACAACCCCTGATTGGTCGGCATCGGGGTTCACCGCACGGGCCGGATCATCGGTCACCACATGATGGATACCAGACCGGGATGTACGAGATCCAACAGATGGTGCCTCTTGGTTCATTTCTGCAGAAGGCGTGGATGCCTGATCTCCCCGGTCCCCCTGTTCCGCCTCTGTTGCCCCATGTTCCTGATTTGTCTCTTGCTTCTTAGACCGTATCTGCGGCTCGGTCTGATACAGACTCTGCCAATCCTCTGCATCACGTGGGGCAGGAATTTCCTGTGACGACGGCCGCCGGGGATCCTCCCGGTACAGGGAATTCCAATAGGTCTCATCATGTGTTTCTGGCGTTTGTCCCTCCACGTTCAAACGATCCGGATCGATCGGACGGCGGGAATTCCTTCGTTCCTCGTTTTCTTGGCCTGTTGCTGCATCCGCTTGATGGAAAGTGTCCGCCGCCTGTTTGTTCTTCCAATGACGGCCTTTTAAAAGCATGTCTTTGGCGATTTTCAGGGACTCCCCACTGACACCGCCAGTGTCCTTCCAAATGTCGTAGTATCCCTTTCCGGCCACTTTAAGCGTTTCTCCGCTTCCTTTCGCAATCTCTTTCGCCACTTCTGTTGTCAGGGAAACGGCCGCGCCTGCGATATCCCCGCGCAAGGCTTTCCATCCAGCTTTGCGTAGCGCCTTGCCCAAACCTGGCTTTCTTTTCCCCCAAATCTCACGAAGCGCCGGGAGATCATTGTTCCCCTGCCGATCCGGGTCAATTCTGCGCGAAGAAGAATCTCCGTCATCAGGAAGAGACAAGGGAGGCATATGGTTGTTGGAATGGGCTCCGCCACCGCTCCCCGCAAAGGCCGGGAGCGGAGCCGATGCAACCCTTGTCAGCCTCTGTATCGGTTGCATTCGTTTCCACAGGCGGGACAAAACCCATAAGGCGAAAACGAAAAAGACCGCGTACAAGAGCATACTGCCGATCGCACTGCCATCGTTGGCATTCACATTCGGCGTGAAAATTTTTACCGCCAAAAATGTCAATCCGACGAAAAGACTTAGCCCCAGACGAACCACGATGGAACCGGACAGTCCCTTGACCCACCAGCGTAACAGGCTATGGCTGTAGTCCCACGGAATTATCGCCAAAGGCAAAATGACAATACCCGCCAACATCGCGGCCAGGTACAAGATATAGGCCAAGTTCATCATGACCCCCAACGTAATCAAGTAAACAAACGCACACAGTTGAGCAATCAACGCAAACAAGGCCAGGGTCAGGCGATAAGGCGAAGCAAAGGCCGCTTTTGAATCGGGATGGTCATCCCTGTTCAAAATCGCTGCCAGATCTTTTCGCTTGTCGGAGCCCACTCCATGGTGCAGGAGAACATCCCGCCACGGGGTGCTTTCACTGACACTCATGTCCCCTCCGACAATCCCCTGAACCTATTCTACATCCTTTTTCCCTAGCACTTTTCCAAGTGTTCCGATTTCCCCTAATTGCCACGGATAATCCACGAGACGGTTCCAGATTTCCTTGTCGATGTTGTTCGATGCCTGTGTCAACTGGGGCTTATTCGGGTCCACCGGCTGATCCAAGGTCAACACCCAGCCGCTCGTCGCATAACTCAAGGCATCGATGGCGCTCGTGACCATCTTGATGTACTGGACGGTCCCTAAACTTTTGAACAAGAGAAGGGACACCATGACGATCAGAAACATCACGCCCCGCCGCATCATTCGCTGGATGTTGTGCTGATACAGATCCTTGAGAAGTACCCAACCAGCCACGATGGCGAATAAGGGCCATAGGTGGTCCAAAAAGTGACTCTTCTGGATCGCATTTGAGATCGCTTGAAACGGGGCCAGCCACTCCGACGGGGCATACCCCAGATTCAAAACCCACATCGAAAGCCGGATCAAAAAGACCCCGATAAGAAAAAGCGCGTTGGCCATCCCGTATAAGGGATCAAACCTTCCGAAGAAACCATCCGCGTCCCATGTATAGTTGGATATCGGATAGGACGGTTCCTCAAAATCGGGAGAGGTTAGCAGCGGGTCCGCCGCATAGACCGTAGATTCACCTCCGACTCCAAGCCCGAAAATCAAAAACATGATCCACGTGATCCGACGCCGCACAATAAAAAACCCCCTTTCAATCTAGAAAGGGGGGCGAGAGAAAAATTATTCGCTTTTCGGCGTGCTCGAAAAGTATTGGTCCAGCACTTTTGGTAACACCTCGATCTTCAGCTCCCCGATCCGGCCTTCGGGGTCACGAGCCAGCCCGAGTCCATCCCGATAATCAGCAAACCGTTTCGTCCAATGCCGCGGATCTTCGTCGGTCATGCCGAGAATACGAAGGGCCGCTTCCACTTGGTCCTGGCTACAGGTGCAACATGATTTTCCAGGCGAAGAGACCGGTTAAATCTTCTTCATCGGGCCTGGGCAGGAAGTCTGTCGCGTTTTGAGTGGCAATGATCGGGATCAGGTTTTCGGCCCTCGAGAAACGCATTGCCTCATTGAGCAGGCGTTGCCCCTGTTCAAACCGTCTCAACACCCAGGCTTCGTCAATGGCCAGACATTTCACCACCGACTTGGGGAGAGCCATGAGACGCCGCAGACCTAGTGTAGCCACGGCATATAGGATCGCAGCAGAATATCGTTCAGTCTCCGTCCATTTCTCCTTGGGTACCGTTTTGTCCGGAAGAGTCAGTCCACGGACAATGGCAACCACGAGATCGTGTTCGAAGAGATTCTCCCCAGTGTCACGGCCAAAGAACAGTCTGCCGATCTCATGTGCCTTCATCAGCCTCACCCGCTCGGCCACAAGCCTCGCTTCTTCCCGTTCCAGGGCTTCCGGAGAGTTCTCGTAGATGCTCAGAACCGCCGCGTGAAATGCTCTCATGTCCCACTGATCTCCTTTTAACACTTGTTCCACGGCCTGGTTGATGACAATTTGTCGATGGTCGTCACCAAGCGGATTGAAAATGATCTCCATGATCGCCCGTGCGTCCTGCACGTTCCCGATGCGGAAAGGGGATATTCGAGTGTTGGAATCCACGGTAAATCGCAAGATCAACGTATCAAACGGCAACTCCTCCAAGGCATCCGTATCTCCCTTGGGGTCAATGTAAAACGCCTTTGCTCCCCATGCTAGGAGCATCGTAGCCAAGTATTTCGCCGCATAACTTTTTCCGCTGCCAAGTGTACCCGCCAGCAAGATGGCGCTCGTCATATTCCTCAGGATGGGCAGTCGGGGGTCCATCCAAACCGGACGCCTGTTCCGGAGCCTGCCAAGCCAGAACCCGATGGAGTCCCCTAACGATCGAGTTCCAAACGGTACAGCCGCTCCCAACACACCGGGGTCCATCGGGATCTCCCAGCTCGTGGGCAGTTCTTCCCCAAACGGATAGAAGGCCTGAAACATCCGCTTCATGTCTCCGGGAGCCCTCACCAGCGTGTGGTAAGTCCCTGCGATCTGTTGAAACCGCTCGGTCCGGTCCCTGAGTTCTCTGGGATCAGATGCTCCAATCGAAAACACCGTCACCGCATGTACAAGCGTCTGTCTCGATCGGAGTTTCTTTTCAAGAGAAGCCACGGCCGCCATGTCTTCCTCCAGCTCCAATGGTACATCTTCGTCGTTGTCCACCCACTCCCTGTACTGCGCTTCAGCCGTCTTTTTCTTCTTTCGCAGGTGTTCCAGGGCCTCGTGTGCCTCCTCCACCCGCACATGAATGGCTGTGTCTACAGGAAACGGGGTATTTTCCAGCACCCCGTAGAGCCATTCAAAGCCGGTCGGCTGGTTTTCTGGGATCGGTTGAGGCACGGAGACTGTGGCGAAAAAGGTCTGGTAGGATTTCGCCCCCTCCGGATGCTCAATGACCAGGTGCGTCGGGCGCTCGATCATCCGTACATCGGACAAAGCCATATGTACGGTCCGTGTCGGTCTCAACCAGGTCTTACCCCCGCGAGCCCGCAAGCCATTCCTCCGTCGACTTTCTTGCGGCTTCGAGACGTTCTTCCGGAATGATCTCTTGGCCCATTAAAAATCGGTTCTTCACATCCATCAGTCCGGCCGCAGCCTGTTTGAACCAGTCTTTCCAGTTGTCCATAGTGAGGTCAATGGTGATCCTCTGCCGGTTGAGTGGAACAACGATCAGGTTGACCCTGTGGAAGGGTAGATAGTACCGAAGATAGTCCTGGACTTCCTTCTGGTGCTCCTGCCAAACCGGGTTTCTGGATTGTCGGCCCATCTCCCGCAGGATCTCATCTACGGACCATTGCTTGGACAAGAGAAAAATCCAAAACTCTCCGGAAAGGCTCATCAGCCCCCGCGTCACCCGATCGATGACCTGATGTTTGATGTGTTGCGGTTGAAAGGCATACGGTTCTGATTGCACCTTGAATACAGCATAGGCCTGGCCAGAAGTATCAAAAATCAGATTGTCATCGATGTACAGGATTGGTAGCACATAAAAACCCCCTCTCCTTGTTTCAGAGGAGGGGGAGAAAAGAAAGGTTTATCGTCTTATTGGACTTTTGTCTTTGTTTGCGGCGTAACCGAACGCAAGAGGAATTAGGCGCCCCCTTTTTACTCATGCTACGCTGTGGCTACTACCACCGTACTTCTTATCCAGAACGAAATTATACCATTTTTTAGTAGAATTTACCTCAATTAATTTTCTCAGTATATTCTCCAGATTGAATGGCGATTAAAGAGAAATGAGGTTGATTGCCTTACCAGTCTTCCCCTTTTTCCTCCATATGACGAATGATATGTTTAAGTTCCTGAATCCTCCCCTTGTTTTCTACATATTGCAATATTGCGTCAATCTGAGAGGTTTCCACTTGTTCCGGGTGATCTCCTTGCGCGATTGCTTTTAATTTCTTTTGCTTGTTTTCCAAGTATTCTAGCCGATGTTCGATATACCAGCGAATTCGAGAGATACGAGACTTTTTCATGGACTTCCCTGCTTACATGTTCGTTAAAATGTATTATCGTATTTTCCCTGCTACAGCGCTTATTTCTAAGTCACTTTTTGGCGGATTGACCGTACCGATTACAATTTTAAGAGATATAAATGAGTTAACGAAATCTTAACAGACAGCACTAGTGTTGCATTAATTAATTCAGAATATTCTTCTATTATTTTTTTCATCTCTTAAATAAAAAAATCCTTTACAATGGAGAGGTCAGGTAGTCCTGTCCAAATCCATTGAAAGGAAATACACTTATGGACAAGGATAAGGATACCCTACTTTCGGCATTTGGTAAATGGGTTGAACCACTTTTTCAGTGTAATTTTCAAGAAAAAGTAGATCAAAACCAACAAGATAAATACGCTAAGAAGCTTACTACGAAATCTTACGTCCTGTTATTTCTGCACGCCATCTTGCAAAAACGTGAAAGTTTACGTGCCGTTGCGGCAGATATCTTGAATCCTCATATGCAAGAATTCTTGCAATTAGATTCCATCAGCTATTCGCAACTTTCACGGAAACACCGTCAGGTGGATACCGATCTACTCGCTCATCTGTTTTTTTCTTTAGTTGGAAAAATCCAATGCATGGCTGCTAACCCTGCCGGGCGGAAGCCATACAAAATCATAGACTCAACTACGATCAGTTTATGTTTATCAAAATACCGCTGGGCGAGCTTTCGGAAAACCAAAGCGGGAATAAAAATCCACGTGAGCTTGGCATTTGTCGATCATGATGAAGTCTATCCTGAACAGATTCGTCTAACGACGGCGAAGCCTAATGACATCACACAAATGGATTCCTTGATTGATGATTCGGAAGCCATCTATGTGTTTGATCGTGGTTATGTCGATTACAAGAAATTTGATGATTATTGCCGTAGGGGAATAGGCTTTGTTACCCGTTTGAAGGACAATGCAACGTTCTACCTTCTGGAATCTCAAGTGCTTCATGAGAGTCCTGTCCTTGCGGACACAAAAGTGTTGCTAGGATCCCCTCAAAAGCCCATGGATCACGTACTTCGACTGGTCGAGGCAAAGGATTCACAGGGCAATGACATAAGAATTATTACCAACTGTTTTGATTTGTCAGCAGAAGAGATCAGTGACATATATCGTACACGATGGGCAATCGAATTGTTTTTTAAATGGATGAAACAACATTTGAGAATCAAAACGTTTTATGGTCTCTCCGAAACGGCGGTTTGGAACCAAGTGTATCTTGCTTTGATCACCTATTGTCTGATGATTCTAATGAAGATGCAAATTCAAACTACCAAAAGCTTATTGGAGTTGCTTCGAAGTCTAAAGGCCTTCTTATGGTGCGATTACATAGAATGGTTCAAGTACAATAGATCATCGAAAAAAAGGCGAAGGTAAGAGATCTCAGCAATGAATCGGCATGCCAGAATACAGGACAGTAACGGAACCCTTTCTTTTTAGAATATACATATTATACCAAATGGGCGGGGCTACCTTTAACGTTCTCTGTCCTTATTTTGTTAAAATAGCATTAGATTAAAACGCAGAAAATTCAGTTATAATTTATGCAACACTAGTGAACAGACAGTCAATCAATCATCGTGTACAATAAGATTGGTGATGATAAACGATATGATTGGCACCAGCCCCCGTACTCTTCACGTTAACGAGGAGGCACTCTGTAAATGTGTGTCTCTTTTATTTTATCGTAAAAAAAGCGCAGTCGTGATGACCGCGCGGAAGGGGTAGAATTGAGAAAAGGAGTTTTCAAGTCACGTTCATTATAACTAAATTCGGAACAAATGTGTAATGTATATTCCATATAGCGGTTAAAATCAAGGGTATTTAGGGGTAATTTATTAATATTTTAAAAATAGTACATACGGCCATGTACCTTATGTTCGGCTGAGAGAAAGACCAGGGGCAATCTGCCTCTGCTTACTTGAGAGGTCACTTCATTATGATAAAAGAATCAATTCATGCATAAGACCGAATTTGGATTTTACATATGAACAGACTCGTCCGTGATCTGATTCAAGCGATCAGCCGATTCAGCCACTTCAGTTGATGCCTTGTAAATATCCTCAATGACCTGCAGTAAAGTTTTTAATGCCATTTCTATCCTTTCGTTTTGCGCTTTTGTCTTGTCCATCGATTCCAGGATTTCAGCAAAGTACTGATCGGTTTTGATCATACTCTGTGTTCCTTCTTCAACCAAATGATTCACGTTCTTAATAGAATGAGAAACTCTGCTGATGTGATTGTTAGTTCTTGCGATAAGTTCAATGACTCTGGATGTCGATTGTTTGGTTTGTTCGGAAAGCTTTCTGATTTCATTGGCTACGACGGCGAATCCTCTACCATGCTCCCCGGCACGCGCGGCTTCGATGGATGCGTTTAATGCCAATAAGTTTGTCTGATCAGCGATACTTTTAACGATATCTATGACCTCAGTGATTTGATTGGAAATATCATTTAACTCTTGTGTACCCATCGAGATTTCTGTCATGATTTCTCGGATGTTTTCCATGTTTTGATTTTGATGATCCAATTGTTTTTTTCCGCTGTGTGAAAGGCTTTCCGACATCAGAGCCAATTCCGTCCCTTGCTTTCCTAATTCAACTATGCTTTCTGATTGTTTTATTAATTGATGGACGGAAGTGCTTGTTTCTGCTGCGATCGCTGCTAACTCTTCTGCTGTGTCACAGACCTTCTTCGTCATTTCAGCCTTCTTTTTCTCTTGCTCATTTCGAATTCTTTCATTCTCTTCTTCGTATGCCTCTAAGACCAGTTGCTGTTCAAAGTTTAATAGTTTACTGATTGCCTGAATGGCTTTCACTACATCTTTCGGATGATCGAAGTTATTTTCGACAATTTTTATTAATAAATTCAACAAATCTTGAAAGGCTGATATATACCACTTGTTTTGGAGTCCGATCTTTACATGGACGTGTGCAATTCGCAGACGCTTTTGCAGAAATTCTTGATCAATAACTCCATTGAATAACTCTTGAATATGGATGGTTAATGTTTTCTTTAATCTCTCAATACTGCTGTGTTTTTGAATAATATCTAATAATTGGGGTTGTTTTGTAATATTTTCATAGAACTTCTCCGTGATCTGCTCGATATGTTGCTCAACGAGAGGCTTTAAAGCTTTCACTATCTTTAGATCATCTTCGGTTAGTTTGATGATTTCAATTTGCCCCAATAAATCTGTGTTTGCCGGAATTTCCAATTTAACTTCAGATTGCAAATGATCTTCTAATCTTGTCGCTCTTTTTTTTGGATCAACAGACCGAGATAAAAGTTTCAAGTGCTTTATTCCCCTTTTGTGAAAGAATCATTTTATCAAAACCTTAATGCCGAGTAGTCACAACGTGCTAGCCTAATTGGCGCGCCGATCCCCTCCCCATTTTTCGGGCTCATACTGTAATGTTTCTTTTATACCTTTATTTATATCGGTATTATTAATAAAATCCTTAATATTTTGATTAAATAATAAATTACCACCTTCTTGTACAAAATCTGCGAAATCTTTCAATGAGACAACTGAATGGACGAATGTACTCCTAATTTTAAATAATCTACTATCTGAAATGCCATCATTAAATGTCGTATTTTATGAATTTTTGTCGAATCATCGGTGGAATTAACAGAAAATAAGTAAGCGTCAAATACTTCCCACCTACTAACCTCGTGTTGTATTTGAGATAATCTCCTCAAGATATTCGGAGAGGAGAACTTTCAATGTCCCATGCAGAATTAAGAAAAAGTGGGAGGTACGGATCGCTGCTTTTCGGGCTAGCGGACAGAGTGCATCAGCATGGTGTAGAGCTCATCAGTTGAAGCTTCATCAGTTCCGGTATTGGCTCCGGAAGATTGAACACAAAGAAGCCGCTGTGAACCCATCATCCAAATGGATATCGGTAGAAGTGGACGGGCAGACTGACAAGTCTAGAAACACCTTGCTCGTTAGAGTAGGGCAAGCAACCGTAGAGATCCAGCCTGGCTTTGATCCTGCGCTGCTGGCCGACGTCGTGCGAACACTTCAAACGTTATGCTAAGTGAAGCCAGCGTAGAGCGAGTGTATCTGGCCTGCGGAAGCACTGATCTACGGAAATCGATTGACGGGTTAGCTGTGCTCGTCAAGGAAGAGTTTGAACTCGATCCTTTCTCGCCCTGTCTCTTCGTTTTCTGTAATCGAAAGCGAGATAAACTGAAGATTCTTGGGAACACAACGGTTTCTGGCTCTATTACCGCCGGTTAGAGAAAGGGAAGTTTCAGTGGCCGGAAGAAGCGAGCTCCGTACCATTAAAAATTAGTCGTCGAGAGTTGCGTTGGCTGCTCGATGGTCTATCTCTCGAACAGCGACAAGCTCACCCTGCCGTCACTGCGCGTACGATTCTATGATATGTACACCCAATTAGACTTTGGGATTAAAAAGGAATTCGCGGTATGTTGTCGAAATCAATAGTATTATGAAAAATCATACGCCGAACCCGACACCTACTACAATTGAAGATCTCCAAAAAGAACGCGATTTGCTGAAAAATCAAATTGCTGAACTCACTGCCAAGCTGAAGTGGTATGAGGAGCAGTTTCGTCTTAGCCAACAGCGCCGGTTTGGCTCTTCGAGCGAACGAACGAATGCCGATCAGCTTGAGCTTTTTAACGAAGCCGAGGTGGAGGCAGATCCCACTGTAGAGGAGCCTACCCTCGAAACCATTACGTACCGCCGCTCCAAAAAACGCGGCCACCGGGAAACCCTGCTTGAAAACCTGCCTGTGGAGACGATCGAGTATCGCCTGCCATCTGAGGAGCAGGTTTGTTCGTGTTGCGGTGGTTCTTTGCATGAAATGAGCACGGAGATACGGCAAGAGCTGAAGATCATTCCGGCCGAAGTCAAAGTGGTCAAGCATGTCCGTTACGTCTACTCCTGCCGCCGTTGTGAGCGTGAGGAGACAAGCACGCCGATTGTCACAGCCTCTATGCCTGCCCCTGTCTTTCCGGGGAGTTTGGCTTCTGCTTCCAGTATGGCCTATATCATGAGTCAAAAATATGTGGAGAGCATGCCTCTCTACCGGCAAGAGCAACAGTTTGCACGCCTGGGGATTGAGTTGTCTCGTCAGACCCTGGCCAACTGGATCCTCTACGGAGCGAATACCTGGTTGAGTCTGCTCTATGATCGCATGCGCGAGCACTTACTCAAGCGGGACATCTTGCACGCAGACGAGACGACCTTACAAGTGCTCCGTGAACCGGGCCGGGCCGCACAGACAACTTCTTATCTATGGCTGTACCGTACCGGGAGAGAAGATCCGCCCATCATCCTCTATGACTACCAGACGACACGGGCGAGCAAACACCCGCGTCAGTTTCTTTCCGGTTTCAAAGGATACCTGCACGTCGATGGCTATGCGGGTTACCATGGGATACCGGATGTGACCCTGGTCGGTTGTTGGGCTCACGCCCGGCGCAAATTCGATGAGGCACTCAAGGCGCTGCCTGAATCGAAGCGCTCGTCACCGGTAGCAGCCAAAGAGGGACTCAATTTCTGCAATCAACTCTTTGCGATTGAACGGGACTTAAAGGAGTGCACGCCTGAGGAACGTTACCAAATCCGTCAAGAACGCAGCCGCCCTGTGTTGGATGCTTTTTTGGCATGGCTTCGTACTCAGAAACCGAAAGTGCTGCCCAAAAGTGCGTTCGGTCAGGCCATCTTGTATTGTCTGAACCAGTGGGAAAAATTAGAGGCGTTTTTACAAGATGGGCGATTGGAGATCGATAACAACCGAAGTGAACGCGCGATCAAACCGTTTGTGATCGGTCGCAAAAACTGGTTGTTCTCCAATACCCCGCGTGGTGCAAAGGCGAGTGCGATCATTTACAGTATCATAGAGACAGCGAAAGAAAATGGATTACATCCCTATTTCTATCTTACCTATCTCTTTGAGAAACTACCTAACCTAGATATGAAAGACAAAGATTCCTTAGATCAGCTTCTCCCTTGGTCAGAAAGCCTACCGCTTACCTGCCGGGCTATAAAAAAGAATACGTAAATCATACGAAAATCCCCATCTCTTCAAAAGGTGGGGATTATTTTACGCTTACGAAAATAATAACCTTGATACATAAAAAAACGCCTCATTGTATACGAGACGAAAAAATTATCTATTTATGAATGATCTTGGCAAGGAACCCGATATTTTGTTTTTTACGTTTATTTAATTGTTCTCTTAAGTATTGAAATCGATAATCCAAAATTACTTCTTTTGGCAAAGACGCATCTTCTTCTTGAACGATATTTGATTCTCGTTGGTTAGCTTCTGTTTCTAAGGAATGAATCTTACTTGTTAGTCGTATTAATTCTTCTTTAGTAAGTACTTGTATTGTTTCTAAGTATCTCATCGTTCATTGTGTCCCGTTTAATTAGGTTTTTAGTAAATTATAGAATTATCACCCTAAATTCGACAAGATACAACAATAAACAACAATTATAAGCGATACCATCAATCCATCACGCCAACAATCGGGATCGTTGAACCGTTGATCGTGTTTTATTATCATGGGGGCTGTCGGAGAATGTGCTCTCGGGGCTATGTACCTTCTGCCTTTCGAGACTATTTCAATTCCCCCCCATAAACAACTGTATAATTCTTCTAAGCACTACTGGCAAGATCGACGACCAGTTGACGCATGGGAATAGCCGGGATTATCCATTGCCATTGATTTGTTTGTTCGTGCTATATTTTTGTTCTTTAGGTCTAGAGCCAAATTAAACTGATCAAAAACATAGGTTGCCGAAACGTAACACCTAAGTCTTAAGAATTAACGAATACCTATTTTGAAAATATATTTATCCCCTCCAAGGGATGGGATGAAGGTTAGGAAGATAAAATGAACTCATACAAATTACCAGAAGTGAGCCGCCTTTCGAAAATTGAAGGTCATTTTTATCCGAAAACAATCAGTATCGCCACAGTTAAAAACTTGAGGGTAAAGATAAGGACATCATTCATATTGAAGATTCTGTAGAATGATGCCACCAGGCACGGTGGCTTTCTTTATTTTTTCCTATCGTCTAACTTCTCAAGTACCTGATCTAACTTCTGATTCATGTTCGTTTTGATCTCAACCAGTTCCCTATGAATACTCGCCATCATCCGTATTAACTGGCTTAACTGGTCTTCGATACGTTCGATTCGTTTCTCATCCATGTTTACACCTCATGAATCGGTATCTTAACTCCGCTTTCTCTTCCGCATCCAACATGGCTTTGTTGTATTTTGCATCTTTAAAATGCAGAGTTTGGCGGCCAAATTTTGCAGAGCACTGCCAACATAAATATTGTAAGATTATGAATACTTGATACTGGACAGAGTATAGCATAGACGGTAACTTTCCCCGGAACCTGGTTAAGTAAGACTCTTGCCGTTTTTGATCCTCATGGTGGACAACTTTAAGTCAGGAGCGTCAAGAATCGCGCTCTTACGCGCCCGTAGAGATCTCCCCTTGTAAGGACTTTTGTGTAGCGTGCAAATTTCATCATTTAAGCTAATCTGATTATTTAGTCATTTCATTCCTCCTCGTAGATTGGGTCTGGACAACCTCATCCACCAAAGAGTATGGAATGGCTCATATTTTTTACTAGAAGATGAGTCCATTTTTACACAGTATCTCGGACTCAACTTGCTTTCGGAATCATAATAGTAAACTGTGTACCACTTCCCTTCTTACTACTAACCTCAATTCTTCCATTCATTGTTTCAATAATTTTGTAACTTACCATCAATCCGACTCCTGTTCCTTTTGTTTTTGTGGAATAAAAAAGTGTTCCCAGTCGTTGTAATTCTTCTTTCGTCATTCCTATTCCAGAATCAATTATTTTTATTAACACAATACCTCCCTCTTCTTTTACTCCAATCTTCAATAAACCTCCGTCTGTCATAGCCTCAATGCCATTCTTAATTATATTAATCAACACTTGACTAAATTTTCTCGGATCAGCTTCGATACAGGGGGAGTTATCAGCAAAGACTTGAATTTCTACACCGTGTAATAATGCATAGGGAGACATTAAATTCACTCCATGATCTATAAGCTCCAAAACGGATACTGGTTCCAGTCTTTCTAATTGTGGCTTTGCTAACGTTAGAAACCCGGTTATTATTGATTCTGCCCTATCCAACTCTTCAATTATTAGCTTTAAATAAGGTCTTATATCCATAGGTATTTGTGCGTTTTCATTAAAAAGTTGCATAAAGCCTCTAACAACCGCCATTGGATTCCTGATTTCATGTGCTACCGACGCAGCCATTCCACTCAATACATTTAACTTTTCTGCCTGTCGTAATCGGTAATGCATCATTACTCTTTCCTGCATACTCTCAATTAGGAAAACCGTTACCCACATAGTACATGTTTGAATAATACTAAAACCCGCAAAAAATATAAAAAAGTCTCTATTAACTGGTAGATTCGACCACATAAGCTTTAAATATGTCACACTAGCAATCAAAAGACTTGTAAATAGTGTCAGTGCCGTTGTAGTAATTACTTTGTGTCTGGAACTATAACTCTTATATTTAGGAATCAACAAAAATGTTATGGGAATCACAATAGAACAAACAATTACTGGTACAAGGAGTCCTCCACCACCCAAAAAGTATCGAAAACTTAGAAATACGACTGAAATAAAAATCCCAGTACCATATCCGCCATATAGAAATCCTATCAATAAAGGAATTGTTCTTAAATCTAGCAAGTATCCATGATAAATCGGAAACGAACAAATCATACACAGTATAATCGAGGTCCCCGAGATTATTCCATAAGCGAATTCGATACTTTTTTTATTCTCTATTAAGCTTATATCTTCCCAATAAAAGTAATAAATAATAATTGGAAATAGAATAATAAGTACCTGTAGCAATATTTGATTAATTCCATTAATTACATCCACAAACTCACCTTCTCTTCCCTTATTTGCAAATAATTCTCAACATTGTGTTAGCATTCCTGTGAAATTCATATGGTACTTTAACTTCATCTACTCTCATACCCTTTGATCGAACCCAATCGATAATTTCATCCAAATACAAATATTTATTACCATTCATATCAATTGTCGGGAAAATACGAATTTCATCTCTTGTTACTCTAATCATTTCTTGAATCGTTTGAAGATGAAAATTGTAATCGAGTTTATCCGCATACATAAACAATAAGTGAGCGGAAAGAGTCATATCAAAAGACTTATCTTCACATGGTAAGACTGGTAATATTGCTGGTAAGTATCTGTATCCTTTCGATTCTTTCATATCCTGAATACATTGATTTAAAGCCGTTAGTCTCTCACCTCTAAGTTCATCCATAGATTTGAAGTAGTTCCATTGACATTTTTCTTTTACTTTATCTAACATAGAGATTATATACTCTATATCCTGCAAGCCTTTTTTCCCAAGTTCCTCTGGAGTATGATAATATGCTGAATCAACAGCGAAGGCTTTAATTCCATATTTGTTTGCAGTTGCAGTAAATGAACATGCTCCCCCTGGACAATCAAGTATCCACCTCCCAACTAGTTCATCTTTTGATAAGTTAAACATCAACAAATATTCATTCCATGTTCTCCCGAGAAAAACAATATGACTCAGTTCTAGGGTATTGCTTTCAAAATATTTCACTCTCATTTTTCCCCCTTACACTTAACGTTATAATGGTATTTTACAAAATTTTGTATTCGATCAAAAAAGTAGATACATCAAATCGAGAGATTATGCCTATTTTTCTAATTGAGGCACAGTACATGTTTTCGTAAACCATTGACGTGGCATAACAAGGGGAAATAATTGGGGGATTAGGGTTAACGGAAGAGATACTCTCTACCCTAATAGTGCAATCATTGTACATCCTTGATATTCACATCATCAATTATTTCATCAGTAGACGTCTTCATCAGGGAACCAACAGTGCAGAGATACTCATTTCATTATTAGATGTCGAGCGTTGATCATGATGAATAAGCATATATAGCGAAAATATCACCTAGTACTGAAAGTATTCATCTCTCTAAGTTAGTTAAAGGTGAACTTATTTATAGTAGAAACCCAAGGTCGACACCTTTACTACCACCTGCTAAGTCGAAAGTTGCAAAGAGAATCGGAACATGTTTTCATATAGGACAAGTATATCAAGTGGATTGGTACTCATCATACTACACCATAAATATATAAACAATAATATAATTTTGAAAACAAATATCCCCATTTAATAAAGAACATATGTTCGTTAATAATAAGAATATATATTCGCATATAAGGGAACTTTCTTATGAAAAAGTCCTTCTTTGCAATATGAATTCATTCTATGCTAGCGTATAACAAGCCCGTGACCCGAGTCTGCAGGGAAAGCTGGTTCGTAGCCGGGAACCCTTAGCATCGATCGGGCATATTCTAGCGGATTCTAAAGAAGCTAAAGCCTATGGCGTTCAAACGGCCATGGTTCTTGCTGAAGCGCTAGGGCGTTGTCCTCATGCCATTGTTGTTCGTCCTCATATGCAACTTTATATAGATGTTTCGGCTCGAATCATGTCCATTGCTCAACGGTTTACGGATCTCGTGAAGGTCTACTTAATCGACGAGCTGTTTATTGAACCCTCGGGCGTTTCTCATCCATGTTTTCACCCTCAACAGTTCATTTATGAAATTGAAGACAAGATTCTTCTCATCATCCAATCGATGCTTTTTCCAAGCACAACGACAACTCCAAGAGACAACAAAACACTGATCATTTGCCCAGACATTCATCAATCCTCCTACCTTTCAATTTTTACTATGTATAATAAGGAAGAAACTCGACTTTTTTTCTGTCTCAACTTATACTAAGCAATTTTAACCAAAAAGTACCTATATAAATAATACCATCATATACCAAAACAATAAAGATATACACGTAAAAATTATAATAATTCAAAAATAACTTTCGGGTTCTCATTGTCGTAGAATTATAACATAGAATGACAATTCTATGTTATGATGAAAATAGACCAAAACCGAAACCCCCCGACACTACGTTAACAGGATTTGGTAAACACCAAAATAACGGGCAAAAATTATGGCGTAGAATTATTTAAGGGGTTTTTATCGGAGAGAATGACCCGGGTATGTACATATGAAAGGAGATATGGGGAACTTTGATTCAGAAGTTTATCGAGGAAGCCTTACGCGGAAAATCCGAGACGACGATCCGTACCTACGCACACGCCCTGAAGCAATTTGAAGAGTGGCTGCAAGGAACGAGGGCCGATCTCACGTCATTCGCTAGGAGTGATGTCCAGCAATATTTGGATTATCTCACAAGCAAACGAAAAAGTGCGGCCACGATCAACAAGATCTGGAACGCGATCAAGAAGTATTGCAAGTGGGCTGGCAAAAAAGAAGCGATTGAGGATATCTCCGTCGTCAAACCGGTCGATTACAAACAATTGGCGCCCAAGGCCCTTGACCGCCTGGAACGCAATCGCCTGCTGCGCGAGGTGGACCGTACCGGCAACAAGCGAGACATTGCGATTGTCACCACCCTTTTGATGACCGGGCTTCGTGTCTCCGAATTGGTAGCGCTCAACCGGGAGGATGTGGAGATCAGCGAACGGATAGGCGAAATGCGGGTTGTCGGGAAAGGAAATAAGGAGCGGATCATTCCTTTGAACGCCGAAGTGCGTCGGGCGCTCACCAAGTATTTAGAAGAACGTTCAGACAGCCACCCCGCCCTGTTTCTCAGCAATCGCATGGAGCGAATCAGTGTAAGAAGCGTGCAGCGGATCATCGAGCAGTACGGATTTCATGCCCACCAGTTACGGCATACCTTTATCACCGGTTTGGTACGGGATAATCAGGACATTGCGGTGATTCAGTCGTTAAGCGGGCATAGTTCGGCGGATATGATCTTGCGATACAGCCGCCCGAATGAAGAGGACAAGATTCAGGCGGTAGAGTCGATTTATAAAGACTGAACAGCATTATAACGTACATATTCCCCCCTATGTGTTACCCCTCCCCTTTGAAAAAAACACTCAGAAACGAAAATAGAAGTTTTTTTTAACGTTCTAGTACAAAGTCCCATAAGGAGTTACACCTTCTTATGGGACTTTGTATTCTAATTTCCAATACGTTCCAAACCGTTTGAACAGTCGTCAAACTTAACATAATAGGGCGATCCTTGCCTAAAAGCGCGGTTCTACAATATTGCGGTAACCCTATATTGAACGAAACTCCCGTATTAACATGAGCAGTACACCAAGAATCATAATCGCAGCGCCCGTAAAACCTATCAATGAAGATGGGAGAACCCATTGGGCTATGATTCCGCTGAGGTAAGAGCCGATGGGTACACCTAACCCTATAATGGAAGTCCGCAGACCAAACACACGTCCCTGATATTCAGCAGGGATCAAACGTTGAACGGCTGTTCTTGCCATTGGTATGTATCCGGCAAACAGAAATCCAGCAAGTGCCATAGTTATATAACCGACCCATACCGAGTGAAACCAGATCAAAGGCAGTAGGCTTACTCCCCATCCGATGACCATAAACGCCATGAGGGTTCCTTGTCTTAATGGGAATCGTACAAATCCGCTTGCAGCAGCTCCGCAGATGGAACTAATAAAATACACCATCCATAGGCTTCCGAGAACCACAGCGCTGCTCATCAGTTCATGATGTACAAACAGTGGTAGTGCAACTTCAAGTTGACCGTAAGCCATGTTTAAGAACAAAGCACCTAGTGTAATCCACCATACAGCTTTCGTGGAGTACAGATATTTAAAGCCACTCCATGCATCCAGCCAGAATGATGATTTATTTGATAGGGTCTCTCTTGGAATTCGCTTCGGTTGAGGATCCTTTATTAGTAATAAGCACAGTGCGGCTCCCAAGAAAGAGAACCCGTCTAATAGAATGGCTACGGGAGCTCCTAATTTTGTAACCAATACTCCTCCCGCAAGCGGCCCAATCAAAGAAGCAGCTTGCCATAGAGTTTCATTGATCGAGTTAGCTATTCCGAGATCATCGGTTGAAACAACATTCGGTAGCATTACCATCCAACCTACCGTGATAAAAGGTATTATACACCCGGCTGCAACTATCAAAGCCATCAGTGTAACCATTGACAAGCGCTGGATACTGTGTAGATACGGAATCGCTGTAAAGATAATCCCAAGGATTACATTTGCTCCGACAAGCACCATCTTTCGAGGCCACCTGTCAAG
Source organism: Collibacillus ludicampi (assembly GCF_023705585.1). Lineage (NCBI taxonomy): Bacteria > Bacillati > Bacillota > Bacilli > Caryophanales > Alicyclobacillaceae > Collibacillus > Collibacillus ludicampi. The sequence continues at coordinate 2,097,412 of NZ_BOQE01000001.1, read as the reverse complement.
CACATTCCCAACAACAGCACCCAAAAGGACGCCCGGCAATCCAAAACCCAACGCTAACAACCCCATGTTAGTTGACTGGTTTGTTGTCACCATAACAAACCACAGTAGTGCTACTAATCCGATTTGATCACCCAAAACAGAAATCGCATCTGCCGTGGTCAACAAACAAAAGTCCCGCCGGCGAAGTAACGAAAAATATTCCATAATATCAGTTCACCTCGTCAAAAGCCCAAGTAGGGAACTCAATAATTTACTACAACTGGGCATCCTGAGAGGTGAATCAAATTGGCATGGTCATACACCTCCCATATCACCTTCCTAACCTAGGATGGACAAAAAACGAAGCAACCCACATAGGATGAGCGTCAGTTGACTACTTCTCAGCCAATAAGGCAAGAAATTCCTTATCTATAGGTTTAGAAGATATCCGTAATCCGGGCAAAAATAGACTTGTTGCGAATGTAATTAAAGATGATATATTCTCAAGTTCCTGTAGTGGACAAGTGGCTAAAACAGAACTTTTCCCTTGAATTGTGCTAGATTGTATTAGCATGACTTCGTGGTTGGAAGGAAAGCTTTGTAATAGCCACTGCTTTAGGTAATGTAACTTGTTATCTAAGGCTGGGTTAGAATAGTTCGTTCTAGAAGTGCCTACTGAGCAAATATGGTAGATGTAGTAATCTAATCTTGGATCGAGCTGCAGGCGATAAAGGAGTAAGCGATTCGCATCCACAACTACTGCACCATTCTCCAGTGGGTCCAGCCCAAGATCAGTAATCATTGTGTCAAAACTAGATATACCATCGACCACCAGTATTTGAATCTGTCCCTCAAGTTCTCTCCTTTCAAGTTCGCGCACCCAGCTAACTCCTACCCGCGGGTGACCAGGAACGAGCACGGCAACGGAACCAAACTCCTGTGCTGCAGATATGATTCGGTTGATAATACGCTTATAATTTTCCGCATCAACAGCTCCATCCTGATAGAGAGGTGCTAGGCTTTCTACCATTGACACCCCTAATCCGTCGACCAGCCACTCAGATGAAATCGATTCGAAAGGAAAAAAGAGAACTAAAGACGCTTTGCGAAGATAACTGATTGCTTCAAGGGTTAAATGCTTACGTCCACGAACACCAGCGCCAACAACGTATACTTTTGGTATGTTGTTCTTGGATTTATTATAAGACCTTCTTACCGGTTCTACTTTGCCACTAACAACTCGATTCATACCCGCTGGTAGTGTTTTTTCCCCCTTCGAAATTCGAAAATCAATTGAATGTGGTCAAAATGTGGTCAAATGCGAATTGCGGCCTAAAAAAACCTTTTTATTTCTGTTAAGACAAAATAAACTCTTGCTTTTTTATCCCCCGTAACCCGCATCCCCACGCTCACATTTATTCCCATTTAAAATAAACTCCTGCACAACTCCCTCATTTTCTCCATTTTTGTTTCACTTTTTTCTCTCAAAACTTTATTCTCGTTAAAATAATGTCCTGATAAAAAAGCAGGTTCAAGGCTTGATAGGATTGGGTTTCCCCTTTTTTTTCTGACCTTGATACCCGCTTTTTTCAAGACTTTATTACTCCAATTGCAGGAGTTTATTCGTACTTGCAGGACTTTATTATGCCTCTACAATTTCAAGGATAATAAGACCACACACTCCACATGCGCCGTCTGCGGGAACATATCTACCGGTTGCACACTTTCGATTTTGTACCCTTGCAAAAGGATGTTACAATCTTTTGCTAAAGTGGAAGGATTACACGATACGTACACGATCTTCTTTGGCTTGGACTGCAACAATGCTTTTAAGAGCGCATGATCACATCCTGTGCGGGGCGGGTCGACGACGACGACATCGGGACGGAAGCCTTGTTTGACCCATTGCACGAGGATCTTTTCTGCCGCACCGACGGTGAAATGAGCGTTTGCGATACCGGAACGTTTGGCGTTTTCGTTCGCGTCCTGAATGGCTTCGGGGATGATGTCAATGCCGTGCACTTCTTTGGCATAGGGGGCCAACCACAGGCCGATGGTACCTACACCGCAATAGGCATCTACGACCACTTCTTTTCCTGTTAAACCGGCTGCTCGTTTCACCTCATCGTAGAGTTTGACCGTTTGTTCCGGATTCAATTGAAAGAAAGCTCGCGGTGAGAGCGAGAATCGCACATTCCCGAGCCGCTCTTCAATCTTCTCTTTGCCCCATAAGAGTTTGGTCTTGTCTCCGAAGATCAGAGAAGTGCGTGCCGGGTTGATGTTCTGCATGATGGATGTCACGTAGGGAAGGCGCTTGCGAATATGCTCGACGAGAGGATCCTTTTGCGGTAAATCTTCAGTGAGCGTAACGAGGGTCAGCTGAACCTCTCCCGTTTCGAACCCAATCCGGGGCACGATCGTGCGCAAGACGCCCATGTGTTTCTTTTCATTATAAAGCGGTATGCCCAGTTCCCGCACCAGATCCCGGACCACTTGCACCATCTCGTTGGTGGTTGGGTGTTGGATCATGCATTCGCTGGTATCGATAAGCCGATGAGAACCGGGAGCGTAGAGTCCGGCAACCACTTTTCCCCCTACAAGGGCGACTGGAAGTTGCGCCTTGTTCCGGTAAGCCCATGGATTCTCCATACCGATCGTGGGTCGGATCTCAAGGTCTGTCAGTCCGGTGTAACGGGCGAACGATTCGCGTACGATTTCCCGTTTCCATTCCAATTGTGCCTGATAGTCCATATGTTGCAAACTGCATCCGCCGCATTGTTCATAAACGGGACAAGGTGGCTTGACACGCGTGGCCGATTTTTTGACGATTCGTAACAAGCTGCCAACAGCATACGTCGGTTCGATGCGCACGATGCGAACGACCGCTTTTTCTCCCGGCAATGCCCCGTCAACAAACACCACTTGTCTTTCCACATACCCGATTCCCTCGCCATTGATCCCCAAGCGATTCACGTCAAGCGTGACCACTTCCCCGACTTTCAGCTTGATCCGTGAAGGCTGTTTCCCATCTTTCTTTGATGAAGCTTTCCCTTTTTTCTTTGTTTGTACTGCTTTTCCTGTCTGTTTCAATCCGATCGTCCTTCCAACCTGGTATGCTGTTAGTTTTTCCGTCAAATATCCTTAAACATCCATGAATCCTGTATACATTCACTCTTGAGGTAACCAGTACACATACATTTTGTGCGGGAAGAGATTTAAAGCTGCCTCATGCAACGGAGTGGCTTTTGGGTGGATGATTTCGCTTTGCAGCGCAGAGGTGAGTTGAAGGTCGTTCCGCAACTTCTGTTAAGAATCCGGGCGGAACGACCTTCATCGAACCCAAGCGCAAAGCGATACATCCACCCAATCACTAGTTTTCGAGGTAGTCACCCATGCCGCAAGCGGTATCATCAAATGATGATAAGATTACCATGTGGGCTTAATATGGACTACAATAATTTTTTTAGCCTTCTTACCGAAGTTTATTATCAATCTAGAAGAATAAAAAGCCCAAAACTCATTACACCAACCATATTTGTTTCCACGTGAAACATCATCCGCTCCACTCTTTCAAAATCGCTTGTGCTTCGCGGATGTTATACTCTTTATCTTCACGTTTGAGCATCTCTTCTACATAAGACTTAGCCTGGCGGTCACCGATTTTTCGCAAAGCCTTCAATGTATACTGTCTCACTTGCGGATTCACGTCTTTCAGCAAGGTAAGCAGATAAGGAACCGACTCCGCCCGTCGAATCTTGCCGATGGCTGACACCGCCATCCTCCTCGTATTGACGCTGGGGCTCTTAAGAAGTTCGTAAAGACGAGGCAATCCAGCTTCATCACGCGCTTCCCCGATTGCGTACGCCTCTTCCCCTTCCGTTTTTGCTAGGCGCGGCATCACAACCGGCGGATCAGCCGGCAAAATTTCCCGCAACACATCACGCCATGGATAACGATCCACCGGCCCTGGAGTATAACAGCCCGTCAACAAACCCGGGTCGCACCGGTCACAACAGGGATGCGGCCTTGCAAATCCCTCTTGACCGAAATAACGCAAAATCGCTTGCCGCCGACATCCTTCGGCAGCCAGCAGTTCGACCATTGAATGTAATTTTCCGTAACGCCTCAACTTCAATCGGCTGATCGTCATTAAAACTTCGTTCCGTTTTTTCGCAAACGCGTTTTTTTCGAAGCGAACCACCGCGTCCTGGGAATCCATCTCTTCTATCAAAAGAACCCCTTGTTGCTCCCATATATGTAGAAGAAGAGAGACTTTCTCTTCAGTGAAACCTTGAATCCCTGCAAACTCGCGCCAACGGATGCGTACCGCCTCACCTTCGGTGTGCAAGTCTATCAATCTTTGGGCGAGACGATCCACCTCGGCTTCACTGGGAAACTCTTTTTTCAGGAAAAAATGATGAATGCCGCGATCCCTTTGGGTAAAAATCGTCATACATATACTGGGTTTCCCGTCTCTTCCCGCACGGCCCGCTTCCTGGTAATAAGCCTCGACGGATGAAGGGACGTGCAAATGAAGGACGAAACGGATATCCGGCTTGTCAATGCCCATTCCGAACGCGTTCGTGGCCACAACTATGCGAAACTTTCCGCGTATGAACGCATCCTGGATTTGGCGTCTCTCCTCCGCCTGCATCCCTGCATGGTAAAAAGCGATTTCTTCTCCGAGCTGCTGACGTAACAAACGCGCGAACTCTTCACATTCCCCACGAGATGACGTGTAGATGATCCCGCATCCCCGCTGTCCACGCAAAAAAGCGACCGCTTCCTTGTACTTGTTCTCCACCGTCGTTTCCCGGCGAAAGATAAACGCGAGATTGGGGCGGTCATAACCCATGATGATACGCGCGCCATCTTCAATCCCTAATTGCACGGTGATGTCCTCTTGCACCTCTTTTGTCGCCGTTGCGGTCAATGCCATTATCGGTACTTGTCCGATCCGTTCACGCAAGGAACCGATCAGCAAATAATCGGTGCGAAAATCATGCCCCCACTCTGAGATGCAATGGGCTTCATCCACCACTAACAACGATACTTGCGTGCGGCTTAATAGTGTCATAAATTCACGCGAGCGGATCCGTTCGGGAGCAATATACACGATTTTGTACCGTCCGTTGCGAATGCCTTCCATACGCTCAACGATCTCGCGTTTCGTCAGCGAAGAATTTAAAAAGGTGGCACAATGAATCCCTCGACGTTCAAGGTTCTGTACCTGATCTTGCATCAGAGCGATCAGTGGCGAGATGACGAGAGTCAAACCGGGTAACATGAGAGCAGGTAGTTGATAACACAACGATTTTCCCGCACCGGTCGTCATGATCCCGAGGACATCTTGTCCCGATAACAACGTGCGTATGATTTCTTCTTGACCCGGGCGAAATTCATCATAGCCAAACCACCGCTTTAATTCCTCATGTAACGCGTCCATCTTCTGCCCTCCCGCTCCCCAGGATTTCGAAACGCATCCGTTCCCGCACGCTGGCGGCGAGACGCTGTTCCTTTTCCGGAAAAAGAGAGAGAAGGTCCGCGATTCGTTCTCTCCGCCCCTGATGTAAGACCTGTCGAATCGCCAATTCCGTTTCCGCAGACATGTAAGTGCGCAGATCGAATGAGGGATCATGTCTTGCCCGAAGTAGTTCTAGATCTTGAGGCTGTGTTGAAACGAGGTGATACAAAAGTGGCGTTTCGTTCGTAATGCTTTGTAAAAAGATGTTTGCGGCACCTTTCTCCAGTGCTTCGATTTGTACTGTTGTCATTCCGATCATTTCCCCTACGCGTTCACGAGAATACCCTCGCCGCCTTGCCGGGACAAAAGAAGCAACAAACACCAACGATTCTTCTGGCTTCATCTGTGTACACACGGTTTCGATCTCATCCCGTAAGAGGAGGGCCATGCGTCGGTGTTCTTCCCGATACTTTTCAAACTTCCTGAAAAGAGGCCATCCCCTGTACGCTTCCAACGTTGCGGTCACATGATTGTACAATGGATCTGACAAGCCGCAAGCACGGCGAAACGATTCTTCATTCCGCCACTTCGTTCCTAACGAAACGGAAAAGAGAAGAACGCTGGCACGAACGGTTTCAAGTGCCACATTCATAACGCTCCCCCTTTTGAAAGTTGGTGCCAAAATCATTTAGGCGGACGCCCAAGAACGTTCCAATTGCTGAATGATTCTTGTCAGTTCAAGCTCCATCATCCGCGGGCGGGCGGCTTCGATATCAAAGCGGCATCTACAATCGTCGATACGCAATGGAAGCGGAACGTCCGTAAGAATGGTAGCCAGCCTCTTGGAAAGCACCGCAGTCTCCCGGTATGTTTCTATCTTTTCGCGAATCTTCCCTTTCATCGTATCGATCTGTTCGAACAATCCTTCGATTGTACCGTATTGCAAAAGCAATTTTTTCGCCGTTTTTTCCCCAATGCCAGGTACCCCTGGAATATTATCGCTTGCATCCCCCATAAGTCCTTTTAAATCTGTGATTTGACTCGGGGTACATCCCCACGTTTCAAGCAGGTATTCCGGTGTGTAATACTCCAATTCTGTCATACCTTTTTTCATGATGGCCACGGTCACGTTTTCACCGACCAGTTGCAAAGCATCACGATCACCGGTCAGAATCAGGACCCGGTGGCCTTCCTTTGCCGCACAAGCAGCCATGGAACCGATCAGATCATCCGCCTCATAACGGGTATCCTGGTGCTGAGCAACGGATAATGAAGCGAGAATCTCGCGCGCCAGGTCGAATTGAGGATGCAGTTCCACCGGCAATTCGCCGCGTGTCGCTTTATATTCAGGATACAATTCGCGACGAAACGTATCGCGGGAGACATCCCATGCCACAAACAGATGGCTGGGTCTCACTCGTTCACAAGCGGTGAGCAACATGCGCATAAAACCGAATACCGCATTTGTATAGATCCCTTTCGCCGTTTGCTTGACCCGTCCTCCATAGGAAGACGCGAAAAACGCGCGCACGAGCAGCGAGCTGCCGTCAATCACGAGAAAATTGTATGGTTGCACAAATGACTTCCTTTCCTTACGAGAGCTTTCCACGCGAAAAATCACCGTTCAAAACAGAAGGCGCTCGAAACCTCATTCATAAAATTTTATTGAAATCGACAAATCCTAAAGAAAAAAGCACTTTTTACGTGTAGAATACAATCAGTATACCGTATTTTTTCGAACAGAAGAAAGGCTTCAATCGATGCGAAAGAAACAGAACCGATTGGATAATCAGGTGAGGAGCAAACGACGATGAATGTGAGGTACGGACTTACACTTGCGTTTGTATTGGGTCTTTTGTCGGCTATCGGTTTTGGACTCGTGGCTCTGTTCATCAGTGAACATAAAATCGCGCAATTCGACAATACCGTAACATCCTACATTCAAGGATTTGAATCCCCTTGGCTGACCGTCATCATGAAGTTTTTTACCTATATTGGATCTACACCCGCAGTGATTGTCCTTTCCATTTTGGTGATGATATTGTTGTATAAAATCCTGCATCATCGGATGGAGTTGATCTTTTTTGGGATTGTATTGGCGGGAGCGGGGATCATGAATCAGATACTGAAACATATTTTTGCACGAACGCGCCCCGATCTGCATCGCCTGATCACCGCGGGCGGATACAGTTTTCCCAGCGGGCATTCGATGGCTGCATTTGCAATGTACGGAGTACTCTCTTTCTTGCTGTGGCGTCATATCCGCACGCGCCTCGGACGCAGTCTATGGCTTCTTCTCAGTACCCTCATGATTCTCGCCATTGGCATAAGCCGCGTTTACTTAGGGGTACATTATCCGAGTGACATACTGGGAGGATACCTGGCCAGCGGATGGTGGCTCGCTTTTGCCATCTGGTTTTACCAGCGTTATCAGGAAAAGAAAAGCAGGTAGTTTCCCAGGCCACAATTGACGCCATATGAGGATGAAAAGTCTCTTTGGGTGGGCGTCATGCTTGGCGTGAAACAGCGACTTTGGAGGTCGTCTCGCTTCCTTTCGGACGCAATAAGGGTATATGCATTGCGCGTAATAGCGACTTTGAAGGTCGTCTCGCAACATTTGATTATGATTCCATGCGAGACGACCTTCACGGAGCATAAGCGCAATGCATATACCCGCTGAAACGACCTCCACGGAGCATGAACGCCAAGCATATGCCCGCAATGACGACCTCCACGGAGCATGAGCGCAATGCATATACCCGTTGAAACGACCTCCACGGAGCGCGAATGCAAAGCATACGCCCTCCAAACTACACAATTTCATAATAGAAAAGAGGAAATGAACATGAATGTCCATCACCTTCTTGAAACATACGGATATATCGGGATTTTCGGGGCGCTCTTTCTTGAGTACCTTGGAATTCCATTTCCGGCGGAAACGATTCTGACCGTATCTGGATTTGCCTGGGCGAAAGGTACTTTTGCATTTCTGCCGCTTTACCTTAGTGCCCTCACCGGAACATTTGCCGGTTCTTTGGTTGCCTATTTCATCGGCCTGTATTTTGGCAGACCCTTCATTTTACGCTACGGTAAATATGTCCGCATCACACATGAAAAATTAGACCAGGCAGAAGAGAAATTCAAGAAGTATACGATACCCATTCTTATCTTCTCACGTTTTCTTGCCGGCGTTCGCGTCCTCGTTCCCTATCTGGCAGGAATCAATCGTACCGCTTTGAAATCATTTATTCTCTATTCGCTGATCGGATCCCTTGTCTGGGCAATGCTCTTTCTTTTCATCGGCCGTTTCGTCGGCCATGAATGGCATTACGTACAACATCGATTGCATCGATATCTCATCCCTCTGCTTGCGGCCATCGCCGTTATGATTGCCGGTATCTGGCTATTACGCGCACGAAACAATCGTAAAGCAAACTCTTAAACCTCTTGCGAATATTACCTTCAGGGAGCACGAACGCAAAGCATGTGTCCTCTACACCACAGATTAAAATAAAGCCGAGAAATGACGGGTCGTCACGCAACCTGGGGAAATCCCCCGGGCGGGACAACCTTTTTTTGTGGATTCATGCAAGGCTACGAGAATCATGATATTCTCACGTATGAAGGAAGGAGTATTCGCCTCTTCAGAGAATATAGAAAATTAAGGGGTAGTCGGGTGAATGGAATAGAATCCAAGATGAAAAGAGAGAGATCATTACTTCCAACAACATCACAGAAAGGGATTTATATGAGCATAAACTTTTTTGATAACTATAAAGAATTTGTCGTAATCCCTTTAGAAGATAAAAACGATCACGGAGAAGAATTTCATCCCCATGACTACGCCAAGCATTTTATCATAACGCTTTCGCTCAATGATTCCCGTATTACGTGTTGGAAAGAAGCAGAAAACTATCAGATCAAAGTTGATAAAAGCCTTGAAAAGGTAGTGAGAGAATTCAATAAAAAAGCAAAAGGCTCTTATTACCTTCAAATTCTCGAGCTAGAAGAAGACAAATCGTATTTTGTTCTGGCATTATCCTGCAAAACCAAGCATGACAACGAGAAAGAATGTGCTGAAAATATATCCTATCTTTTGGAGAAGATGATTGCGAACCCTCTTTATGTTGGAGAATGCTGGTACCAACTGATCGGTGAAAAAGGGAGGGTGGAGCGCAAGCTTTTCACCTATGCATACAAAGAATATCAACTACAACATTCTCTCGAAGCTTCGGGGAAGATGTGACGTTTTCAGGAAGAGGATGCATCATCATATCTTCCTTCATGCGCAAGTGGCACCATCAGTGGATGAAAAGTTTCTTGTGAGGGAAGAGAGATTTAAGCTTCCTAATGCAATGGAGTATCTTTTGGGTGGGTTGTATCGCTTTGCAGCGAAGAGGTGAGTTGAAGGTCGTTCCGCAACCTCTGTAAAGAATCCCAGCGGGACGACCTTCATCGAACCCAAGCGCAAAGCGATACACCCACCCAAGCACTAGTTTTCAAGATAGCCCTCCATACCGCAAGCGGCGCCATCAGTGGATGAAAAGTGTCTTTAGGTGGGCGTAATGCTTTGCGTGAGACAGCGACTTTGAAGGTCGTCTCGCAACATATGATTATAATTCCATGCGAGACGACCCTTCACGGAGCATGAGCGCAAAGCATATACCCACTTGAGACGACCTCCACGGAGCGTGAACAAAAGCATCCGCCCACCAAACTACACATTTTCAAGGTAAGGTAGGTGTAACTTAATATTCGCCGCATCTATTGTGAAACTTTTAGTGAAACACGCAAAGCGTGAATCATGCTCTCCATTGCAGGACTTACATATTCATCGAATCGGTGCAAAATTCCGATGGTTACATCCAGTTCCAAATCTTGCACCGATTTCAAAACAGTTCCCGAGGGAGGAGAACTAACGGACACGCGAGGGATGATTCCAATCCCGCAACCTACTTGCACCAATCGTTTTATTGATTCTATGCTACTTGTCTGTATGATCGGATATACGCTGTTTCCTTTCTCCAATAACAGATGTTCGAGTTTTCTTCGATAAGCACAATTTCTCCCGGTGAGCACCAGCCGCTCTCCTCTTAAATCTTCCGCAATCATTTCCTCTTTTTTTGCCAATGGATGTGTAATAGGTACGAGCAAAGCAAGTTCTTCGACAAATAACGGTTCAAAATTGAGTCCGAAGTCTGTGTCGGGTGCTGTACAGATCCCGATATCAAGATCCCCGGAATATACTCGTTCTGTGATCGTGACTGTATTGCCGATTTCTAGTGTCACCTGTACTTTGGGGCGTGCCTTACAATATTGAGCAAGTATGTCGGGAAGACGGAGACTTGCCGTAGGTTCCATACATCCGATGCGAATGTTTCCTGTTTCCCCAGACTGTATATCCGCCATGGTTTGACGCAATTGCTCAATATCGTTCAGAATATATGTCACTTGCCGATTCAGGATACGTCCAGCTTCAGTCAGACGTATCTTTTTACCTCTTTCAAACAGTTGGACCCCTAGTTCAGATTCGAGCTTTTGTATTTGCATCGTAACTGTTGACTGCGCATATTGGAGGTCCTCGGCAGCCCGTTGAAAACTCCCCAGTCTAACAACAGTTTGGAAGGTTTTTAACGCTCGAATATCCATGCACATCCCTACACTTCAATAAATTTGAATCAATTGTTCATATATTTCGTTTTTACAAATAAAACGCCTTTACGTATTATATTGTCAAGGAGGGAGTATTTGCAATGGTTGATCACGAATGGACGAAAAGAATGAGCACAAAGAATACCATTTTAGAAGTTCTTGGAATTGATGTTATTAAGGTATCCTAAGATGAAGTGGTAGCGACAATGCCGGTTCATGATGCTACTCGGCAACCATTTGGTATGCTACACGGTGGAGCATCTGTGGTGTTAGCGGAAACCGTTGCAAGTGTGGGAACGTGGAATCTCATAGATATGGAAAAAGAATATGTGGTAGGACTTAAAATCAATGCTAACCATATTCGTGGGAAAAAGGATGGCATGGTTACAGCCATAGGAATTCCTATTCATTAAGGAAAATCGACAATGATCTGGGAAATCAAGATAACAGATGAAAATGAAAAATTGATTTGTGCATCAAGATGTACGGTAGCAATTCTTCCAAAGCAAAACTGATGCATTTCTTTGAACCATGTAGGGGTGGTTGAAATTATGATGCGATTATATATTTTAGAAAAAATCAAAATAAGTGAGGTATGATTATCATGAATGGACAAATGTCGAAAGGACAAAACTTTACGAGTATACAGGTAGATTGGGCAAATATGCAGAAGGTGTTTCTAAAAGACACTCTGCAATTGACTGGAATGGAAGTGTCTCTTAATAGATTGCCACCAGGAGAAGGTTCTCATTTCCGACATAAACACAAACAAAATGAAGAACTCTTTATTATTGTCAAAGGATCCGGACAGTTACAGGTTGACGGTAAAATTATCGATGTTCGTGAAGGAACTTCAATCCGTGTTGCCCCAGATGGAGTACGCGCTATCCGGAATAATTCTTCTGAGGATCTTTACTACATATGTATCCAGGCAAAAGAAGGGTCACTCACTGCGTATACAAAAACAGACGGAATTATTACAGACAAAACAGTTGAGTGGTAGGTTGTGAAATAGGTTCGAGCCCCGGCCTCTACTGGCTGGGTTTTTTCTTTGAGAACCATTGTTTAGCTATGGAACATGAGACCATCGTGATTTTATTTTTCTATGCTCAGTACCCTCAAAACTCACTAAATGACCTTACACTTCAATAAAATTGAATCAATTGTTCAAATGTTTCATTTTTACAAATATCACGTCTTTATGTAATATATTGTCAAGGAGGGAGTCATTGCAATGGTTGACCACGAATGGACGAAAACGTCTGCCAAGAGAACGATTCATTATGGATGGATTATTGCGGGAATCACGTTTTTGACACTTTTGGTTTCGGCGGGCATTCGTTCGACACCCGGAGTGCTTATCATGCCCTTGGAAATGCATTTTGGATGGGACCGAACGATTACCACATTCCCGATTGCCATCAATTTGGCTTTATACGGACTATGTGGACCATTTGCAGCAGCCCTAATGGAGAGGTTTGGAATCCAAACGAATCATGATTGTCGCTTTGTTGATGTTAATGATGGGCACTGGACTCTCCGCATGGATGCAATCTCCATGGCAATTCATTCTGTTGTGGGGATTGGTGGTCGGAATTGGAACAGGATTCACCTCTTCCGTTCTGGGAGCCGTTGTCACAAATCGGTGGTTTAAAAAACGGAAAGGGTTAGTCATTGGAATCCTTACGGCAAGTGGGGCAACGGGTCAACTTGTTTTTTTACCGTTGCTCGCTAAATTAGCGACCGATATCAATTGGCAAATGACTGTGTGGGTGACCTCAATCGCGTCCCTCATTGTCATTTTGTTCATTGTTTTTTTCATGCGTGAAAGACCTTGCGATGTGGGAATGCTGCCATATGGAGCGACAGAACCGATTGAGCCCATGAAGAATTCGATCGAAAACCCATTCATTTCAGCGATAAAAGGTCTCCAAGTAGGGATTCGTTCGAAACATTTTTGGCTTCTTTCAGGAAGTTTCTTTATATGTGGTTTATCTACCAATGGTTTAATTGGTACCCACTTAATCCCTGCATGTGTGGAGCATGGCATCCCAGAAGTAACGGCAGCGAGTATGTTGGCTGTTATGGGGGTTTTTGACATCATTGGAACCACAGTATCCGGTTGGCTTTCGGATCGCTGGGACAGTCGATGGCTCTTATTTTGGTACTATGGATTGCGAGGACTTTCTCTAGTGTTCCTGCCTTATGCTTTGGATTCCACGTTTTTGGGTTTGACTCTTTTCGTTGTGTTTTACGGTTTGGATTGGGTGGCAACAGTACCACCAACCGTACGTTTGTGTGACCGCTCATTCGGAAAACATAGCGGGATCGTATTTGGTTGGGTTTGGGCTTCTCACCAACTGGGAGCTGCAACTGCGGCTTTCGGAGGTGGTGTTATGCACTCGTTTCTCGGAACCTACACATTCATATTTATCGTTGCAGGTATACTCTGTGTATTGGCATCCGGCTTTGTCATTCAAATTCGAGGGAGCAAGGAACCGATTGTTCGACACATCTCGTAAATAAAAAACGATATATAAAACACTTCCGGAACGTTTGAAGGGTTTGCCAAAATAAAAGGCCGCTTTTTTCCAGACCGCTCAACGTGTAGACCTTGTACCTTCGGTACTTTGTCTACACGCTGAAGCCTTGAACATATGGGTTCAGGGGTCTTGTAATGAACATCTTGAACTCAGGGACACCCTCATTTATTCCTGTATTTTTTAGGGATAACTAAGTAAATTCTCACGTTTTTACATGTCAAGAAACATATACACGAGATTTCCTCCTTCATTTTCTATCCGAAAACCGGCCTTCGTGAAGCTTTTTATGGATAGAAGGTTTTCTTTTTTTATCTTTGCCACCAGTGTTTGTATCTGCGGGCGACATGTTCTTGCAAGTTCACAGCTCATTTTTAGGATGTTTTGTCCATATCCGCGGTTTCTCGCTTCTGGTGCCAGATGAATACTTACCTCCATTCGTTTTTCGTCAATTTGATCGAAACGTAAAACGCCTATCGCAACATGATCTTTTTCAATGATAAAAAGTATACGATCCGGCAGCGATAAACTACGGCGAAACCAGGCTTCATGTTCTTCTTGAGAAATTTCACGACTATCCAATGAGTTGATGCGTGTAACCGGATCGTTCCTCCAATCCAAAATCATGTTACAATCCTTCCACTCTGCTTCACGACAGACGAACATGAAGACACCTCACTAAATCATGTCCCACGTAATCGGATCATCCTCTTGAATATGTTGCTTTGCTTCTCTGCCGACAATCAGGTCCACATATTTAGGAGAAATCCCGGTACCGGGTCGTTTAATCATAATCATATCCCGCGTAATCTTCGTACCTTGAGGAATGTCTCTCGCGGCGATCACACTCCGTCTTCCTTTTTGTACCATCTCCTCTTCCGCTATGGATCGCCTTTTGATTCCATCGCCGAAAGATTTTTCTACATTACGAATTTGATGAACCATCATTTTTAATTCTTCAGGTTCAAGGGCAAAGGGTCCGTGATCGGGTCCAGATAAGTTTCGGCTGAGCGTAAAGTGTTTTTCAATAACATGAGCACCCATGGCAACAGCCGCTATGGGAATGGTGGTACCTATGGTGTGGTCGGAAAAACCAACGGGATAGGGAAAAGCATGCTTCATCGTGATCATCGCTCGTAGATTCACGTTCTCTGGAAGTGTGGGATACAAGGAGTTACAATGAAGCAAGATAATTTGATCATTCCCCGTATTCACGGCTATCTGAATGGCTTCTTCGATTTCCCCGAGGTTGGCCATCCCCGTCGAGAGAATCAACGGTTTTCCTTTGCTTGCCGCATGTTGGATGAGAGTCGTATCCACCAGTTCAAAGGAGGCAATTTTAAAGGCCTCTATACCTATTTCATACAGTTCATCGATTGCTCGTATATCAAAAGGAGAAGATAGGAAAAGAATGGAACGTGTTTGTGCATACTCATAAAGTTCTCGCTGCCACGCTCTCGGCAGTTCACATTGTCGAATGAGTTCATATACATTTTGATTACCCAGATAAGTAAAATGAGGGGTTTTGCGGGAATAGAGGGTATTTGCTGAGTAGGTTTGAAATTTGACAGCGTTGCATCCAGCTTCAGCTGCCACGTCAATCAATGCCTTCGCCATTCCCAGATCCCGATTATGATTTGCCCCTGCTTCTGCGATGATGAAACAAGGTTCCTCTTCTCCGATCAGCCATTTTCCTATACGAATCCGTTTTTCTCTCCTGTCAATCCCATTCACCTTCAGATCAACTCCTCAAGAATTATACGGGCTACCCGGTCCGCTCCCCGGGCATCTACCAGTTTAAAGGATTGCCGGCTCAATTGTTTTCGCACGAATCGGTCTAAAAGCAACCACTGAATCTTCTGTCGTATTTCTTCAATAGAAACCTGTTCAATACGCCCAAGGTAAACAGAAGCTTTCTTGTGTTGTAATGCTTCCCCCACGGCTATTTGATTGCCAGCAATCGACACGATCAGGCTGGGAACCCCAAGTGCGGCCAATTCATAAACCGTACTTCCCCCAGCGCTAATGGAAAGATCCGTATTGGCCATCAATACAGACATTTGCTGACTGTGATGAATCAACGCGACATTTCTCAACTGTCTCGCTTCAGCCTCTATCTTCACATGATCTGTAAACGCTTTGCCTAACACAACTGTAATCTCCAATCGATTTTTTATATGTTCATCTAGATCATGGATCGCCTTTAAGACCTTCAATGTTCCCTGTGCCGGATCCGATCCCCCCATGGTCACAAGGATCCGTTTCGCGCGAAATGGATGCGTACGTTTCAGTGTTTGACGCTGTTCATAAAATTCACGACGCAACAAAGCAAAACGCGGTCCCCGTAAAACTTTTGTATTTTCATTCGTCGCATAATTCAAAGTTTCCGCAAACAGATTTTGATTGATAATCAGATCACAATCATAAAAGGGTAACTGAGCAAAATCGTCAATGAGGACCAAAGGAACACCGATTTTTTTTAGTTGCCGCAGGTCATAGGTGTCAATGTCGTAGGAGTCTAAAACGAGGATGGTAGATGAAGGGTTTTGGATGATTTGGCACACAGAAAATATTTCCTCTTCTTTTGTAAGATGGGGTTGGAGAATATTACAGGTAAATAATGATTTTATTAACTGAGATGATAATTCACTGGGATCCTGGCGGGTGATAAACTGGCATTTCACGCCGTACTCGTGAAGGGCTTGAGCCAGAGCGATACATCGTTGCACATGTCCCGTACCGATTTTGAATGACGCGTCCGCGCGAAAATAGACAGATACTTTCTCCCCTTGACTTTTGTTATTCATGATGAAATTCCTCGTTACAAAATTTATGTTCCTACCCCTTTTTGCTGAACACCCTCATTGATTTTGCTCAATGAAGGTTCTCTCTCTAATAATTGAATGATGTCTGTCCACGTAAACAAAGGATTATTTATATAGATACGACGATAAACCTCTTGTACAAACAACCAGTCTTCTCGCGTATCTAATGTCCAGCGGTATTTTGAATAATCGATGGGGTTGGTAAACGAACACAGTCGAAATTGTTCGGGATGCCGATATAGATAAAGGGTTACATGCTCCTTTTCATCATCGCGCTCCGCCTGTCGATATGCTTTATCTAATGCATGCATTGTAAAGATTTCCACATCCAAACCGCGGGGAAAGGTACGTTCCAATGTATTGCTCATGTAATCGGAGGTAGATCCTTCACTGAGGAAAACCTCCAACATCCTATCGATCATGCCAGGGTCAATAAAAGGACAATCAGCTGTGATCCGAACAATTACGTCGGATTGGTAGTTACATGCTGCCTGGTAAAATCTTTCTAACACATGTTCTTCGCTTCCGCGGAAAGCGTGCACTTGATTACGCACAGCCTCTTCCGCTATACATTGATCTTGAGCTAATGTACTTGTGGCGACAACGATTTCATCTAATTTCCGAGACCATTTTAAGCGAGCGATCACGTGAGCGAGAACCGTTTGATTTTCTAATTTCAGCATCACTTTTCCGGGGAGACGACGGGAACCCATATGCGCTTGAACAATCGCTGTCACTTTCATGGTGCAACATCCCCCCTGATGGACTACCAGTTTTTCAAACACTTATTTCGCATAATAATTCAAAACTTTTCGAACCGAATGAATGACATCCTGAATATCTTGTTCAGTCATAGCGGGAAACAGAGGCAATGTGATCATTTGTTCATAACATTTTTCAGCGATTGGACAAATCCCTTTTTGATACCCTAATTGTTGATAATATAGATGTGTATAAACAGGTCTGTAATGCACGTTGACCCCAATGTTTTCCGCTTGCAAAGCCTCGTAAATTTTTTTGCGGTCCACACATAATCGTTCCGGAACCAAACGAATGACATAAAGGTGCCAGCTTGATTCGATGTTTGACAGTTGTTGTGGAATCACGATGGATTTTATGTTTTGAAAAGCTGCATCATACCGACTGGCGATTTTTCTTCTCCGCTCATTAAACCGATCGAGTTTGTTCATTTGACTTATGCCCAGAGCTGCCTGGAAATCAGTCATACGATAATTAAAACCTAGAAACTGCATTTCGTAATACCAGGGGCCTTCGAAGTAACTGCATCTTTGCGGATTTCGCGTAATTCCATGTGTACGGAATTGGATGAGCTTTTCATAATACGTTTCGTTATTCGTTGTAATGATCCCCCCTTCACCCGTCGTGATCGGCTTGACAGGATGGAAACTGAACACGCTCATATCACTCAGTGAACCAATCTTCACTCCGTTATACGTGGCACCGAGTGCATGGGCGGCATCTTCGATCACGACCAGCTGGTGCATTTTGGCAATACGTTTGATTTCCTCATGGTTGACCGGTTGTCCTGCGAAATCCACAGGGAGAATGGCCTTTGTCCGTTCTGTAATCCGTGACTCAATAGCATCTGGATTGATATTATAGGTGTTTGGATCGATGTCCGCAAAAACGGGTGTACCTCTTGTATACAGGATTGCATTCGCTGTGGCGACAAAGGTCATTGGTGTGGTGATCACTTCATCCCCTTTCCCTATACCGGCAGAAAAACAAGCCGCATGTAAAGCCGCCGTCCCGTTGGCAAAGGCCACCGCATACTTTGCTCCTACATACGTCGCTACTTTCTCTTCAAATTGAGTTATGGCTGGTCCAGTCGTAATGTAATCTCCATCTAAAATCTCCAAAACGGCCTTACGGTCAGATTCATCCAACCATTGTCTTCCATATGGTAAATAGCGGTCACGAACAGGCTTTCCCCCTTCAATAGCCGGAATCTCCTCTATTTTTTTCATCCGTACGTGTTCATCCTCCTAAAAACGGTAGAATCATGCATCCTTTGACTCTAAAAGATGTTTTATTACTCGTGGTGATTGTTTCGAATCCAATCTTCCGTGCGTTTTAAGCCTTCTTCCAAACTGACAAGCGGTTCCCAACCCAATTTTTCTTTTGCTTTGGAGTAATTGCAGAGTAACTTGGCGATTTCGCTTTGCGGGTGGATATGTGGGACATGTATGATCCTGGTCTCATCCTGGACAATCATCTTGGCCAAAGCGTTAATTGAAATATCTTTTCCAAGGCCCGCATGGAGGATCTCTCCGTTCACTTGATCGGAATATCCTGCAAGCGCGACAAATCGAGCGCAATCCTCTACATAAAGGAAATCACGGGTTTGTGTACCGTCCCCATAGATTTTTAACACTTCTCCGGACAACTTGTTTCGAATAAAGATGGGAATAACACCGCCTTCACCGCCTGTTTTCTGGTATGGACCATAAGTATTAAATGGGCGTAACACCACAGCAGGCAAGCCGTATGCATAGTAATAAGAAAGGACCAAATTTTCTGCCGCAATCTTCGCGCCTGCGTAAGGAGATGCGGGTTTTGTCTGATCAGATTCGCGAATTCCTTCCGGATGAATGGAATGGTGATAGACCATGCAGGTACTCATCAAAACGAATTTTACACCATTCTCTCTACACTCTTCTAAAAGATTGAACGTCCCGACGATATCATTTTCAAATGTTCTCTTTGGGTCATCGATACTTTCTTGTACATTGATTTTGGCAGCGAGATGAAAACAGATATCGAATTTGTTTCTAAAGAGGGATTGTAATCGATTGACGTCCTGAATATTTCCTGCCATGAATTCTTGAAATCCCGAATGAACTTGTAAGTTATAAATATTTTCTAATCGGCCATTGGAAAGATCATCGAGAACCCAAACTTTGTGACCATCGTCTAATAATTGTTTGACGAGCCATCTGCCGATGAAACCAGATCCGCCTGTGACCAAAGCTTTCATACGAGAATTCCTCCACAAATCGAGATTTGATCCCATGCTTTCTTATTCCTATTCAGGACAGAGTGTGATCTTTCATTTAAAAAAAGCCCCGGAAAGTGTTGTTTTCCAGGGCTTTTACTATTTCTAGACAGCCCCTTGTGCAAAGATGTCCACTGTTGTGTTCGCTGCGGAATTTCTTCTTACTGCGATCCGTGCATACTTCGTAAATCTGCCGGGTGTAAAGATGACCATCCCTCCTGCACTGATTGTTGGCTGTGTTGAATCCGGATCATCCATCCAATTCGTTGCATCAGGGCTTAGCTGGATTTTGGCTACAGCGGGCGCTGCTCCTGTATTCCGGACAGTCATCGTGAATTGTGTCAACTGGATTGTACTTTGAGTAGCACCGAAGGTGAAAGTCGTACTGCTTGATGTTGTAACCGTTTGAATAAGGTCTGTCGTTGACCGGGCCCCAAGTTTCGTAACCATATTGCTAGCGACCGATTGGAATACCCTTGCTAACAAGTTCGATCGCTGCGATTGGAAGATCCTTGCCTGCAAGTTCGAGCGCAGCGACTGGAAGATCCTTGCCTGCAAGTTCGATTGCTGCGACTGGAAGATCCTTGCCTGCAAGTTTGAACGCAGCGACTGGAAGATCCTTGCCTGCAAGTTTGAACGCAGCGACTGGAATATCCTTGCCATCAAGTTCGATCGCTGCGACTGGAAGATCCTTGCCTGCAAGTTTGAACGCAGCGACTGGAAGATCCTTGCCTGCAAGTTCGATTGCTGCGACTGGAAGATCCTTGCCTGCAAGTTTGAACGCAGCGACTGGAAGATCCTTGCCTGCAAGTTCGATGGCTGCGACTGGAAGATCCTTGCTTGCAAGTTCGAACGTTGCGATTGGAAGATCCTTGCCTGCAAGTTCGAGCGCTGCGACTGGAAGATCCTTGCCTGCAAGTTCGATTGCTGCGACTGGAAGATCCTTGCCTGCAAGTTCGATTGCTGCGACTGGAAGATCCTTGCCTGCAAGTTCGAACGTTGCGATTGAAAGATCCTTGCCTGCAAGTTTGAACGTTGCGATTGAAACACTTGACTCTTTAATTCTGAGGCTATTTCATTAAAAACTTTAGTGGCCATTCATTTCCCTCCTCTCAACATCATAGATACGTAATTCATATACTGTCAGAAACGGCACATCACTGGCAGAAAAACACATATTTCTTCAATATGGTTCAGTATCACCGATTTTCTGAGCCACAAGATTTACATCAGGGGTTGACTGAATTGAATAAGGAGAAAAATACACTATCGGTTTGCATCATTTGTAAGAACGAAGAGGAATATCTCCCATCTTTACTAGAAAAAGTCCAATTATTCGCGAATGAAATTATTTTTGTGGACACCGGCTCCACCGATACCTCTGTAGAGGTAGCCAAACAATACGGAGCAAAAGTTTTCATCTGGGAATGGTCGAACGACTTTAGCGCCGCGCGCAATAAAGCCCTTCAGCACGCAACCGGGGAATGGGTTCTGTTTCTGGATTGTGATGATGAACTATCAGAAGATACCATCAGAAACATTCGTGGGTTTATTCAATCTTCTTCAGCAGAAGGCTGTTATGTGCGTTATGAAAATGTAGTAGATGTAGAGGGGCAGCAAGAAACAATCATTGATCACAAACTCACCTTATTCCGTAATCGGTCAACCTACAGGTTTCGAGAGCCTATCCATGAAACCATTGAAGAATCCATGTCCGAAACGGTCGATTTACTTCAAATACCTGTTTCGAATATTACGATCAAGCATCAAGGTTATAAAAATCCACATGTTCTGGAGGAAAAACAAAAGCGCAATCTGCAAATTATTGAAGAAACGATCCGAAAAGAAGGAAAAAGGCCTTTCCTTCTCTATTGTCAAGCCGTCTGTTACTTAAATCTATTCGAATATGAACAGGCGCTGAAGCTGTTGTTGATTCTAAAAGATAGCTGGTCACCTTCTCATCCGCTGCATTCGGATGTATGCTATAAAATCGCTTTATGTTTATTTGAAACTCGTCAGTTGGACCTTGCACAGATGGAGCTGATGAGGGCTATCGAATATTATCCCGACTTTACGGACCTCAATTATTTTTCCGCTTGCATTGATTTCCATGACAAAAAATATGAAGAAGCCATGCATAAATGGAAACATTGCATCCAATTGGGGGATGCACCTCCGCAATATACCCATCTCGAAGGAACAGGCACGTTTCTTGCCTGGCAAGGGATTGCTCAAGTATATACAGCACGCAAAGAATATGTTCATGCCATCGAGGCTTACCGTAAATCACTCGAACTGAATCCAGGTCACCTGCACTGTATTCGCCAATTTATGATTGTCCTCGCCGATCACTTTTCTTTCCAGGAATCATACCTTCACCTTTCTTCCCTTTATGAATTTTCGGACCCACAGACTGTCTTCTTTCTTGCTTTAATTGCCGAACAGGTTCAAAGGTGGGAGTTCGCCTATGCTCTTCTCTCAACCATTAAGGGACCGGAACTGGAGCAAGAAATCTTTACGAAGCAAATGCGTATTTTGATGAAACTTCTATAATTTTTCGAAACCCCTCTTCCATACAAGGGAAGAAGGGGAATTCTTCATGATTTGAGGCTGTATCCTAGGGCAATCATCCATACATTTCCAGTTCATTCGAATATACATGAAATAGCTTCAAAAGGGAGTGATGACCGTTATGGATCAGCCTTTACTTCTGAAAAACCGAAGTGAACTTAACTCTTCCCTTAGACATTTAGTGGAACAATGGTATGTCTGGCTGTGTTCCAAACCGAATTTTTTGTTTCAACATGAAAATGAAACTCGCATGCATCACTCAGTTTCAAATTACCACCATAAACTTTATGAGTTACAGCAATCCGCAATAGCACAATCGGATTGGTTCATTCATGAAGGCTCCCAAGTTTTAATTCAGGCGATGACAATTGAGAAAACAAAGGGGGAAACGGATTTGGGAGAGTTTGAAGATACAGAAGAAAAAATACAGAAACTGAGTCAACTTCTTGAACGATGGTATTCCTGGTTAGGTTCAACACCAGAACCCCTGTTTCGACGGGCTGACTATGATCAAATGAAAAATCCTGTGATCTATTTCCATGAAGCCATCGATTGGTTAAGTCGAACAACAATCGTGAATACCGAGTGGTTTTTTTCAGATGGATCTCAAATTGTAATGAATCGGTGGTTAAAGGGGGATTACGATTCTTATGAATGATGAATGTTCTTATATTTCCCTCATTAAAGAAGGATGTCAATCTTGGCGTCAAGGAGATGATCAAAAAGGGATCAATTGCTTCCAGCAAGCCTGCCTCTTATGGATCGATCATCTTGAAGAACAGGAACGAACGGGGGAACGTCTGCCTGAAGAATCTTTCAATCGACTCATTCAATCGATGGAAAAACTCATGGAAACACTAAACGGCCATGATATCATCCGGGCTACAGATATCCTCGAATATGACATTTTACTACTCGTCAAATCGATGGAATCACAGAAAACAGGAGTTGAAAAATTTTGAAAAACACGATATTAGAACAAAATATCTCTTGTTTGCCGGATAAACTACGGATTTTATTACCTGAGAACGAAAACAACCCGAGATCTTTACAAGTTGTTCAAGGCGAGCAAGGATGGCCTGTTGCCCGCGTTCAAATCGGGACACAAACGATTCACACGAACAGTTTGATCGATCCATGGCAAGAAGCCAGTCATTGGGCAGATACACTCGACTATAAGGACGTGATGGTCAGTTTTATCTACGGTTGCGGTTTCGGGTATCCATTAATCGAATACGCAAAAAGGAAGCAGCCCTATACAGAAACGATTGTGTTTGAACGAAATATCGACCTGTTTTATACCATGTTGAGCCGGATTGATATACGGGATTTGCTACAAAATCCTACGTTTCATTTCGTCATCGGGGATCCGTCCCAAATGAAAACATTACTGAGTGATATTTTAACTTCCGACTTTTTATTACGGGTTTCGAAACCGGCATGTTTCTTTACCTGGTTAGCACACCGCAATGAAAAAGAAGCCTATCTCAAGATTCATGAGTGGTTATGGAGTACCCTGGAATTAAATATAACGGGGATAGGTAACTCCGTTCATGACACGTTAGTGGGCATGTATAACATGTTAGACAACGTGGAAAGTGTACTGCGCAGTCCGCGCCTCTCTTCCCTCCGCGATACGTTCAAAGGAAAACCGGCAATTATTGTTTCCAATGGCCCTTCACTCGATAAGAACTTGGAGTTGTTAGCACAGGCCAAGGGCAAAGCCTTGATCCTGACAGCAGAATCCGCTTTAAAACCGTGTTTGAAAAGAAACATTCAACCGGATGCTGTTTGTGTGGTAGAACGTACGCCCAGTTCATATGAAGTGCATTTTAAACAGGCGCAACTTCCTTCTGATTTGGTTCTGGTGGGACTTCATTTAATGGATCCACGCATACCGGTTGAATTTCCCGGTCCTTGGATTCCCGTTTTTCGCTCTTACGAATCTACGAGCAAATGGATTAATGAAGCTGTCAGTGACGGTTGTGGTTTAAGTGGAGGCAGTTCATCGGCCCATTTGGCTTTTGAATTCGCCCTTTGGGTAGGAGCCAATCCAATTATATTTGTAGGCCAAGATCTTTCATTTGGACCTGATTATTCAACACATAGTAAACTTTCTTCTTATTCAGAAGAATATATGGCACAACATGTACAAATCATACAGTCTCAACCTACTTTTTGGGTTAAAGGGGTCGACGGAAATCTGATTCCTACAATTAAAATATGGTATGAATTTAAAACTTGGTTCGAGCAACAGATTGCCCAATATCCTGATCGACGTTTTATTGATGCTACGGAAGGCGGAGCCTATATTGAAGGAACAGAATTGATGCCCCTCCAACAGGCGATCCACTTGTATTGCCAGGAACATTTACCTATGAATCTCTATGACAAAGTTAAGGATCTGGTGCCAAAAGACAGTCCCCATGACCGAAGGAAAAAATACGAAGACTTACTGAGTCGAATTCAATGGATCCGCAATCGTTTGCATCAACTGACTATAGAAGCAGACACAGACATCCGAAACTGTAAACTGGTACAAAAAGCATGTGCTTTACAAGTGAAGTATGCGGGATCCCTTCCAGCTTTTGTTGAATCTCTCTATAACCACAATAGCCATGCATTTCGTAAGTATGGCTCAAATGAAGAGATTGTAACATTCACACAATCGATTATTTTCGCTTTTCACAAACTGATCAACGATATCGGTGAAGTGGATACGGTAGAGCGGCTTTTAAAGGTGACTGAAATCCAGCAGAAAATGTACGAATATTTAAAAGAGACTTGTCTCCGCTTGATCCAACATTTTGATTTGGCGGACCGCCGCATCCGAGAACAGATGGAAAAAGAGGGAGGAACGGATGTTAAATCATTTTGAAGAACAGTTACGTGCCATTTTTCAAGGGAGAACGGTTTTGATAACTGGCGCCACCGGAACCATGGGTCAGGCAATGGCTCGAAGAATTCTGAACTATGAGCCAAGTACTATTCGACTTTTCAGTCGAGATGAATATAAACAGTACGTATTAAAAGAAGAAATTGGGCATATTCCGCAGTACAGATTTTTGCTTGGTGATGTGCGTGATCTCGAACGTGTGCAAAGAGCCATGCAAGGAGTAGACATCGTTTTGCATACGGCTGCCCTCAAACATTTACCCGCATGTGAATATAACCCTTTTGAAGCGATTAAAACAAACGTGATCGGAACTCAGAATGTCATTCAAGCCTGTCTGCAAAACAATGTCAAAAAAATGCTTTTGACCAGCAGTGACAAGGCGATTTCACCGGAAAATACGCTTGGGGCTACTAAATTATTGGCCGAACGCCTCATTACGGCCATGGCTCATGCCAAAGGAACTTCCTCTACGACTTTTTGTGCGGTTCGTTTTGGTAATGTATTGGGGTCCCGCGGTTCTGTCGTGAATCGCTTTATTGAAGACTTACGAAATCGACAGCCGATAAAAGTAACGGATATAAATATGACACGATTTATGATGTCCATTGATCAAGCCGTTTCCCTCGTATTGAAGGCGTTGGTTTTATCACAAGGTGGTGATGTGTTCGTTTTAAAAATGCCAGTGATCAGGCTTGGGGATCTGGTTGATGTGCTGATCGAAGAGTTTCAAGAAAGAGTAAAAAATAACAGGAAATCGGATATAAAGATACAAACTATCGGGATTCGGCCAGGTGAAAAAATGTACGAAGAACTGATTAGTGAAGAGGAGTCAAAAATTGCATGGGAGTGGGGGGACATGTTCGTATTACCTCCCTGGTGGAATACGAATCCAAAATATCCCGGAGCCATTCGAGTTTCAAGTGGTCTTTATAGTTCCAGAGACATCCCTCCACTTTCTAAGAAGGAAATAAAATCGTTACTCCTTGACTCCCATTTACTAAGTAAAATTGACGGATAGATTTTTCACCCAACGCTTATAAGAAGATTACCGATCTCCATTTGAATTCGCTCAACGTTTTCCACAATTCCATCGCATGTATACGTTAACTCACCTTTGACACGGAACACTAAGGAATAGCCCTAACCTCTTGGGGTTAAGGACTATTCTTCGTATACATACACTTCTTGTTTTTATTAGCCTACCGTTAGGTCCCGGACAGTTTTCAATGGATTATACCGGAAGCATTATTGTGCCACCCGGAAATTCGTTGGCAGTTAGTGTGAACGCTTCCCTATCTGTTGCCGGTCAACTCACCACAACGACCAACATCAAATGGTGGGAGTATTAGATATTCATACTTGTTATAAGGACTCTTTCTCGCTCGATTCATGCCAAAGTTTCAGCTTTTGCGAATACAGCTTTCTCTTACCCCTTCCATAAGCCCACTCCAATTTTATGCCGTCTGTGTACAATAAAAAGCGAGGGTAATTTCACATCGCTGAATGGCAAATATAAAAAGGGATGGGTAAATCATGCCTATTTCAGAAAAGAGCAAACAGGAAATTTGGGAAAATTTTAGAAATCTTCCCCTTTTATTTGTTCCGAACGTAGGACAAACAAATACAAGGGTTCATTATTTTGCCCGCGGTTCACGCTATGGAGTCTATTTTACATCCGAGGAAGTGGTGTTCACCTTTTTTCCGGGAACTCCCCGAAGGTGTCACGGTCATCCCAAGAGATTCCCCTGTAACAAAACCGTTTCTGAGGAGGAGTCATCGTTTCATGGAATTGCCCTGGCCTTACACTTTCTAAATGCCAATCCCGTAGTGATACCGGAGGGGAAACATGAGGGAACGGGAAAAGTCAACTATTTGATCGGGAACGAACCATCCAAATGGCACACGAATCTTTCAACTTATCACGAGGTTGTCTACCAGGGACTCTGGAAAGGGGTGGATCTGGTCTTTCAGGGTTGGAACGGGCAGCTCAAATATACATTTGTTGTCCAGCCAGGTACACATCCTGACGTGATTCAACTCTTCTATCGAGGAGCAGATGATCTGTCTTTAGATGAAATGGGAAACCTTCAGATCCAAACCCCCTACGGTGTACTCATTGATGAACGACCTACGAGCTATCAGATAAGAGACGGCCAACAGGTAGAGGTAACCAGTTCTTTTGTTGTGAAACAGTATATGACAGATGAAAAAGTTTACAGTTTCCAAGTCGGTAACGACTATGATCCCCAATATCCTCTCATCATTGATCCTGATCTCGTTTATTCCACCTATCTTGGAGGTAGTGGGAGTGATGAGGGTAGCGGCATTGCTGTTGATTCCGACGGAAACGCCTATATAACGGGGAGCACCAGTTCTCTTGATTTTCCTGTCACCCCAGGAGTCTTTTCTTTTACGTATCGGGGAGGTATTTCTGATGCCTTTGTAACGAAACTGAATTCGACGGGTACAGCACTTATCTATTCCACATACCTCGGAGGAAGTCGTTTCGATGCCGGTTTGGACATCGCCGTAGACGCCTCTGGTAACGCTTATGTAACTGGCAGTACCGAGTCCAGCGATTTTCCTACCACACCGGGAGCTTTTCAGACCACTCTAGCCGGTGGAAGTGACGTCTTCGTAACCAAGCTGAATTCCTCGGGGACCGCACTCATTTATTCGACGTATCTCGGGGGCAGTTTAGATGATGACGGTTTTGACATCGCTGTTGACCCCTTGAGAAATGCGTATGTAACCGGTAGTACCCAGTCTCTGAATTTCCCCCATACCCCTGGAGCTTTTCAGACTACTCTTGCAGGTGAATACGATGTCTTTGTAACGAAGCTCAATCCCTCAGGTAGCACGCTTGTCTACTCTACATTTCTGGGGGGAAGTGGAGAGGATGAAAGTTTTGGCATTACCGTAGACGCTTTTGGCAATGCTTATGTAACGGGAAGTACCGATTCTTTAAATTTCCCCACCACACCGGGAGCCTTGTTTACGACATATAGAGGGGGCCATACGGACGCCTTTGTGACGAAGCTCAATTCTTCGGGCACCGCACTTGTCTATTCCACCTATCTGGGAGGGAGCGGTTATGACCGTGGGACCGATATTGCTGTGGATTCTTCCGGAAACGCGTATATTACAGGAGATACAGACTCTCTAAATTTCCCCACCACCCCGCAAGCATTCCAAACCGTTCATGCCGGCTTTGACGATGCCTTTGTAACAAAGCTGAATTCTACGGGCAGCGCACTCGTCTATTCCACCTATCTCGGGGGAAGTCATTTCGATACAGGTTGGAGTATCTCCATTGATTCCTTAAGGAATGTTTATGTAACAGGGGACACGAACTCTCCTGACTTTCCTACTACCCTTCACGCATTTCAGACAGCACATGCCGATCTTGACGATGCCTTTGTTATCAAATTGAACCCTATGGGCACCATGCTCTATTCTACGTATCTTGGGGGGAGTGGTGACGACGAGGGTTTCGGGATTGCCATTGATGCGTCTGGTAACGCTTATATAACAGGAGACACCAACTCCCTCAATTTCCCCAGTACTCCCTCTGCATTCCAGATCGTCAATGCTGGTGGATTCGACGCCTTTGTGACAAAGATTCGTATACCTACATTCTCCTGCCCGAGTGTACTCTGCGAATTTGATGCTTCCAATCCTAAGAGAACCACCTGTATCGTCAATGGAACAATCGTGGATGTGGCTCTTGTCCCCTTCCAGTTTGTCGCCTGTGTCGTGTTGACCATTCGGGATGACACCCTTGGAATCCCTCTCTGTGTCGAACCAGTGGTAGTTACCTTTAACGAGGATGTTGCTCTTTGTTTACCTGACCCCCTTGGAAACGAGAACATCGTATGCCGGATTCTTGATGTCCTTTGTAACGCCAAACTCGTTCCGTTTGATCAATCGATTCTCTTGAACATCACCCTTTGCAAAGAAATCCAGGTGGAAGCAGACGTGAAGTTGCAAGTGCCAGCGAGATTCTGTTCACCTCGCAGACTGATTTCTTGTGTGGTCCCAACCATGAGTCCTACCTGCCCGCCGTTCCTCTTCCCGCCTCAATGTCCATCTCTGTTTCCGGTTCCAACTGTAGCGCCTACATTCGCCCCAACCCTAGCACCTACAGCGATACCAACACCTATTCCCACTCTGACTCCAGCTCCTGCACCGACAGCCCCTGTGTTAGAATTGGAGTGCATTCATATACGAAAGGTCTATGATTGGATTTTCGATACGAACACTTACACAAATAAAATCACCCTTCCAGAAGCTTGCGTACGAACCATTCAGGAGGCTCTTCAAGCAGGTCACAGAATCAGTGTAAGTTGCGCCACTTCGACATAATGTAACAAAAGAATGGAGTAAGAAGGGGCGTCTACCTCCCTCAGGACTTGAGGCGGCAGCGGGTTCGCTAGTTCATCGGCCACCATGACCTCAACAAAATCCATCGCTTTCCCAATGGATCCTATTTTCTAATCAAAAATGGACTGTTGTGCACTTTAGGAATTTCATGATAGAAATATAAAATTACATCTATTCCGAATCATAATGAAAAAAGACCACAACCCTCTTAAAAGGCTGTGGTCTTATTGATGTTTAACGTGTACGATTCCTCTTCATTTGTTTCTTCGCCCAATTGGCGCGTAGTTTCTTTTTTCTTCCCGCTGCCACATTCGCTTGTAGGTTTTCTTCCCCATCTTGCTCTCCGACGAACGTACACATCCAAATATCGTCTTCGTAGCCATTTTCCGTCTTAATCGCACGGACTTTGCGGCCTTCCTCTCGGAACCCCATCTTCTTGTACAGCGCTTGTGCCTGCAAATTGGAACCGCGTACTCCCAGTTCTAGGCGTTCGATCCCCTGGCTTTTTGCCCATTCAAACGATTCACGGATCAGTTCGCGGCCGATGCGTTGGCCTCGGTACGATTCTTCAAGCCCCATCCATAAGGTTGCCGCGTGTTGCATGATCGGTAAGGTCCGGCGGTCACAGCGCAGCCAGCCGATGACCCCTTTCTCCTTGGATAAAGCCACCCATGTCGCTTGGTTGGCAGGGTTTTGCATGTGCCATTCTTCATACATGTCCTCTATGGAAAAAGGGAGATTATGATCCAACATCATTTTTCCTTCTTGAAAAACACCGTTCATCACCCGATATAACCCCGGAATGTCCTCCAATTCCCAGCGGCGAATCACGATTTCCTCGCCATGATCCAACGTCAATGTCCGCATGCATGGTCACTCCCTAGAGAAAATTGTCCCTAGGTCTATGTATGCATAGGTCGACGTCATTGACACAAAATCCCCCTGTTAGTCTCAACAAGGAAACAATTTCGATCCATCCGTTTCCATGATTATGTATGCAGAAGAGTGAGAAGCCACTCCATGGTCTTTACGGTATGTTCCAACAATCTTGGGATCTCTTCGACATTACTTTCGTCGATCTTATTGCGAAACATCAGAGTGCATATGTATCGGTTTTCTTCCGTTCCCGACTCGAGGTCCATCGACTTTTCGAGGGAATGATCGATGATCGTATCTTCCCACAATTGTTTCATCTTTTCGTGGATGACGTCCATTTTTGTATCGTCGTGTTTCCAATTCTCCACGCGGAAACAGAGAGACACGCGAACACCCGGTTTTTCGTCTACCAGGCGCATCGCCTGCAGTTCAGCGGCAAAATCACGCACCTGACTGTTGATCTCTACTTCACATGTTATCGTGTCACGCGCTTCCGTGAGCACATAACCCATGCGAAAGTAGCGTTGCATGCGGGCCAGATCAACCAGATCCGCTCGATCCACGACGACTATGATCCCATCACGATCAATATCATAGATGCTTCCTTCCAAGACCACCTTCAAATTATCAAAAATCGTCGGATCCATACAAAATTTCCACCTCTTCTTTCCAAGTCCATATTCGACCCGGAAAAGTCGATTTCCTGCAGAAATCTGGTAACCACATCACGAAATATTAAAAAATTCTTCATAAAACACGCTCCCATAACGAGGATGGGGCGAGATCGACGGAAGTCATGAAAAAAAGCCCCATTAGGGCTTGCGAAAATCATTCGATCAACTGATTTTTGTTCCATTTGCGGTCGTTTCATCCGGACGCAGAAGAATGACATCCCCTTCCTCCGGTACACCTCCTAGCACCAAAACTTCCGACTTGAATCCGGCGATGCGCCGCGGGGGAAAGTTAACGACAGCCACCACTTGTCTTCCTATTAACTCTTCAGGCGTGTAACGGCGAGTGATCTGTGCGCTTGACCGCTTGACACCTACTTCCGGCCCAAAGTCGATCGTAAGTTTAATCGCAGGTTTCCTGGCTTCCGGGAACGGTTCCGCTTCGATCACCGTCCCTATGCGAATATCCAATTTCATGAAATCCTCAATCGTTGCCATAAGCCCCTCCACAACACTGATTGTCCGTCAGTGAATGGGTCCTTCTTCCATAGGGCCCATCTCTTCGGGTACGGCTGCTCCTTCTTTGATCAATTTCGCATGTAATTTGTTCACTAAATACGTACCCAGCATCTCGTACATCTCTGTGTAGGACATCTCGCGGATGATCTCCATCAAGTGCTCGCGGTCAAGTTCAGTGAGTATGGATGATACGATGATCATCGCATCTTCTTCATCGCCGGACAATCGGTTTTTATACAGCTCATACAATTGATCGACAAATTTCATCATCGAGCACCTCACGTCCTATTTTGTACCTAGTGTACGAAAAAAAACAAGATGGATACGTAAGCCAGCCTACATTTTTCATTTCTTGATCTCTCAGTGTTGTAGAGTTTTGTAGAATTGCGTATATTGACGTAGGTTCACATCATAATGTGATTAGAATAAAGAGAACTTTCATACTCATCCTGCAACTGGAGGTTTTCCTCTTGATTCAATTTCATCAGGTCAATAAATTTTACGGAACATTTCATGTGTTAAAAGATATCAACCTGCATATCAAAGAGGGAGAAGTCGTGGTCATCATCGGCCCGTCCGGTTCCGGAAAGAGCACGCTCCTGCGATGCATCAACCGTTTGGAGACGGTTAGTTCCGGTGAGTTGATCGTCGACGGGATGAAAGTCAACGACAAGAAAACGGATATCAACCGGTTGCGACAGGAAATCGGGATGGTTTTCCAACATTTTAATCTATACCCACATATGACCGTCCTTCAAAATATTACACTTGCACCTATGAAGGTACGCGGAATCTCAGAAGAAGAAGCGCGCGAGACGGCGATGTACTACTTAAAAAAAGTAGGCATCCCCGAAAAAGCGAATGCCTATCCTTCCAGCCTGTCGGGAGGACAGCAACAACGTGTGGCGATCGCACGCGGGCTTGCAATGAAGCCCAAGATCATGCTCTTTGACGAACCGACTTCCGCGCTTGACCCGGAAATGATCGGTGAAGTCTTGGATGTCATGAAAACGCTCGCGAGAGAAGGCATGACAATGGTTGTCGTCACACACGAAATGGGATTTGCGCGTGAGGTGGCCGACCGCGTCATCTTCATCGACCAAGGGCAGATCAAAGAAGACGCCCCACCTCAACAGTTTTTCACACAACCGCGTGATGACAGAGCCCGGTTATTCTTAAGCCGGGTTCTGAATCACTGATACACATGCGTGATCCACGCTTAGAAGACAACATGTATGATCAATTTCAAGTGCAAGGGGGCCTTTCAGATGAACAAATGGAAAAAGATTGTGGGGGTCGGAATCGCATCGATTCTTTTGACTGTCGGAGCGCTTGGGTGCAGCACCGCTTCAAAAGAAACCAGCTCATCCGGTGACAACAAGGCGGAAACAACGGGCGGTACATTAAAAGCGATCAAAGACCGCGGCAAATTGATTGCAGGTGTGAAATACGATACGAACTTATTTGGACTCAAAGATCCGGCAGACAATCAAGTGAAAGGATTCGATGTCGATATTGCCAAAGCGATTGCGAAAGATATCCTGGGTGATGAAAACAAAATCGACTTGAAAGAAGTTACATCGAAGACACGGATCCCGATGTTGAAAAACGGTGACATCGATATCATTGTCGCAACGATGACGATCACGGAAGAACGCAAAAAAGAAGTGGATTTCTCCAATGTTTATTTCAAAGCGGGTCAATCCCTGCTTGTGAAGAAAGATTCTCCCATTACGGGGATTCAGGATCTCGATGGCAAGACAGTCATTGTCGTGAAAGGTTCGACATCGGCGACGAATATTAAGAAGAAAGCGCCGAAAGCGAAAGTTACGGAATACGAGAACTATGCGGAAGCGTTTACCGCTTTGAAAGCCGGTAAAGGAGACGCTTTGAGCACGGACAACGCGATTCTGCTCGGTATGCAGAAACAGGATCCGAATTTCAAACTTGTAGGTGGGCTGTTCACCGACGAACCGTACGGAATCGCGGTTCGCAAAGGTGACAAGGAAATGCTCGATGAAGTGAATAAAGTGATCAAAAATCTACAAGACAGCGGCGAATATGACAAGATCTATGAAAAATGGTTTGGAGAAAAACCGCAAAAATAATAGACTTCGCAAAGGGATGAGCGAAATTCGCCCGTCCCTTTTTTTCAGATAGACCCCATGCCGCAGGCCACACCATCAGAGGATGAAAGGTGTCTTGGGTGGGCGTAATGCTTTGCGTGAGACAGCGACTTTGGAGGTCGTCTCGCTACCTTATGGACTTGAAGGGGTATATGCTTTGCGCGTAATAGCGACTTTGAAGGTCGTCTCGCAACATTTAATCATTATTCCATGCGAGACGACCTTCACGGAGCATGAGCGCAAAGCATATACCCACTGAGACGACCTCCACGGAGCGTGAACGCAAAGCATACGCCCGCCAAACTACACATTTTTCAAGATAGGCACTCATGATAGGAGTGAATCCCATGCTTGATTTCTCGATCTTATCCAACTATAAACAGGAATTTCTGAGCGGTTTTGCCATAACACTCGAAGTGAGTCTTATGGCTCTTGTAGGAAGCTTCATTTTAGGAGCCATTCTTGCGGTGATGCGATTGGCTCCTTTCAAACCTTTAAACGTTTTATCGCGAATCTATGTTGAATTTATACGTAATACCCCGATTCTCATTCAAGTGTTTTTCTTTTATTTTGGTTTGCCTGCTTTGGGAATCCAACTGACTCCTTTTGTCAGCGGAACGCTCGGTCTCACCGTATACACGGGCGCATTCATCGCCGAGGTGATTCGCGCCGGTATCCAATCGGTTCCTCAAGGACAGATGGAAGCGGGACGAGCATCCGGTTTGACCTACATGCAAACCATGCGATACATCATCTTGCCGCAGGCGGTCAAAATCGTGATTCCGGCCTTGGGCAACCAGTTTCTCAACCTTGTGAAAAATTCTGCGGTTCTCGCCGTGATCTCCGGAGGAGACCTGATGTATCAAGGGGATATCGTTTCCTCCAACACATTCGTTGTGTTCGATGTTTACATTTTCGTCGCGATGTTCTATTTGTTGATCACGATACCATTGAGTATCTTCGTCAACCTCCTTGAACACCGATTGGC
Organism: Collibacillus ludicampi; assembly: GCF_023705585.1. Lineage (NCBI taxonomy): Bacteria > Bacillati > Bacillota > Bacilli > Caryophanales > Alicyclobacillaceae > Collibacillus > Collibacillus ludicampi. The sequence continues at coordinate 2,062,906 of NZ_BOQE01000001.1, read as the reverse complement.
AAAAACCGGATAACCATAACGCTTTCTCGGCACTATCAGAAGATGAAAGTTTCTTGTGCTAAAAGAGAACTTTAATGCTGCCACTAGAAACGGAGTAGCTTTTGGGTGGGTTGTATCGCTTTGCGGCGCAGAGGAGAGTAGAAGGTCGTTCCGCTTCCTTCAATTCGTCCAGAGGTCATATGCTTTGCGCGAAATAGCGACTTTGAAGGTCGTCTCGCAGCATTTAATCATTATTCCATGCGAGACGACCTTCACGGAGCATGAGCGCAAAGCATATGACCGCAAGACCATCATCGAACCCAAGCGCAAAGCGATACACCCACCCAAGCACTCATTGTCAAAGTAGCCCTCCATGCCGCAAGCGACGGCGCCATCAGAAGATGAAAAGTGACATTGGGTGGGCGTAATGCTTTGCGTGAGACAGCGACTTTGGAGGTCGTCTCGCGACATCTGAACATTGTTCCGTGCGAGACGACCTCCACGGAGCGCGAACGCAAAGCATACGCCCACCAAACTACACATTTTCAAGGTAGCTGAAAGGAGGCACCCATATGGATTTTGCCGGCACCTACTCGCTGGACAACATCATCTTCTTACTCAAAGGATTCCTCGTCACCATCGAAGTCGCCGTTCTTGCCATACTCGGATCATTCATCATCGGAACGATTGTCGGCATCCTGCGGTACACAAAGATACCCGGACTCTCCCAACTGCTTCTGATTCTTGTCGAAGTCATACGCAATCTACCTTTGATCTTGATTATCTTCTTCGTGTATTTCGCTTTGCCCGAAGTTAAGATCAAGATGGAAGTTGTGCCCGCCGCTATCGTTGCCTTGACGATCTTCGAATCGGCGTTGATTTCGGAAATCGTGCGCAGCGGTTTACATTCCATCAACAAAGGACAAATCGAAGCGGCGAGAGCCTCCGGTCTCACTTATGTACAGACCCTCTGGTATATCATTCTGCCGCAAGCGCTGAAACGAATGATTCCACCTTTGGTCAGCCAATTCATTTCTTTAATCAAGGACACGTCGCTCGCCGTCATCATCGCGCTTCCGGAGCTCATGCATAACGGACAGATCGTCTATGGTCATAATGTGAAATTTGTCATTCCCACATTGCTTTTCGTCGCGATGCTTTATTTTCTATTGAATTACTCCCTGTCGGTGTTCGCGCTTCGCCTGGAAAAGCGTCTGTCCACCTAAATCTGCAAAATCAGACTTTTTTGTACCCTCTCCTTCATGTACCATAGAAGGAGAGGCTTTTCCATATGATTGGAACCGTTTGAACGGATTGACATTCGGAGGGGTAGCATGCACAATCGCATCTCGATCGTTCTCCTCGTTGCATTGGCTACCACGTTCCTGGGAGAACTGAAGATGAACCCGCTAGGCGGTGATTCGTTTCGCTTCTCCTTGGGTACGGCTGCCTTTTTTTTCGGAATCATTTGGTTTCCTTCTGTTCCTCCCCTTATTATCGGGCTTGTGGTTGGATGGTTCATCGTTCTCTTTCGCACAACGTTGGACATGTTCGTACTGGGGTCTTCATGGAATCAACAATTCTTTCTCCATCTGCCCGCGGCCGCATTCTACTTTATTTTTGCGTTCGTTTTGACAGTAACGAACATTCGCGCTCGTCTGGATTCCCCGATTCAAGGAGGGCTCATAGGGGCATTCGGCGAGCTGGCAGGCAACTATGGGGAATTGCTGTTTCGTTGCGTCTTGGGTGAGTCCTACTCTTTAGGATGGAGGTCTTTCCTCATCCTGGCTTTATTCGCGTTGCTTCGGTCTTTTTTCGTGATCGGTATGTACAATATGTTGATGGTGAGACAACTGCGTGCCGTGGGCATGGAACAGCAGAACCGCATGGAGCGGTTGCTCTTGATCAATACCAACCTGTATGAAGAAGGCATCTGGTTGCGAAAATCGATGGTTCACATTGAAGAGATCACCCGGGACAGTTACGAATTGTACCGTCGACTGATACAGCAGGTGAAACGGGGGCATCTGGACAAAGAGTCGGCAAATTTGGCCCTCACGGTGGCACAAGAGGTGCATGAAGTCAAAAAAGATTGCCAACGCATCTTGGCAGGCTTGTCAAAGATCATCCGCCAAGAAGAGCTCACACCGCGCACTCCTCTTTCCGAGATCGTTTCGCTGGTAGTCCGGGCCAACAGCCAGTATGCCGAGATGCTGGGGAAAAAGATCCGCTTTTCTTCCCATGTCGATCTCGACTTGGCGACAAACCGCGTCTACGGTTTGCTTTCGATTCTAAATAATCTGGTTGCCAATTCCGTGGAAGCGATTGAACGAGAAGGACATATCGCTATCGAAACGGCGTTGATCAATGAGCATGTCGAATTTCTTGTTTGCGACGACGGACCGGGTATTCAGGAAGAAGACCGAAATCTCATTTTCCAACCCGGATTTACGACCAAGTATGATACACAAGGAAATCCATCAACAGGGATCGGTCTCAGCCATGTCAGTCATATCGTTTCGACATTTGCCGGACATTTGCTTATGGAACGAACAGACGGCCGGACGATGTTTCGTGTACGCATCCCCACTGCGAATCTGTTAGGAAAGGAGAGTGAACATGAAGCTGCGATTTTATATCATTGAAGACGATCCTGCTGCACGCCGCATGTTAGAACGAATCTTGCAGGAAAGCGATGTAGGAACAGTCATTGGACAAGCGGCAGACGGTGCGCACGTACACTTTGAAGATCTTGAAGGAGCGGACGTGATACTCATCGATCTGCTGATGCCGGGGAGGGATGGGATCGAGACGATCCGTGAGTTAAAAGAACAGGGGTTTCGCGGACGTTTCATCATGATTTCTCAAGTGGAAAATAAAGACATGGTGGCAGATGCGTATCAGAATGGGATCGACACGTTTATCCATAAGCCGATCAATCGATTAGAGGTCCTTTCCGTCATTCGCAGGGTCGCCGAACATGTGACGCTTGAACATTCGTTAGCGACCATCAAGCGCACGTTGACACTAATCGATGATCACGGCACCCACTCATACGAACGGGAGAAGTCGATCGAACAGACGGCGGCTCCGATCCTTTCGCAACTTGGTATCGCCGGTGAATCCGGCGCGCGGGATCTTCTACAAATTATGCAGGTTTTAGACACCCTGTCCGCGAACAAGAGGGTTACAAGTTCAACCATCCCCTTGAAAGACTTGTATGTAGAAGTCTTGTTACGTACACACGGCGAACTTGACGAAGCGCGCCTACAAAGAGAAGTTCGCGCCATGGAACAGCGCATTCGCCGCACCGTGTTACAAGCGCTCGGTCACCTCGCTTCACTCGGATTGACCGATTACACCAACCCTATTTTTGAACATTACGCCCCGCGCTTGTTTGACTTTCAAGAGGTGAGACAGCGAATGCAAGAGATCGAAGAAGGAGAGAAAAACACCCGTTGCCGCATCCAAATCCGTAAGTTTCTCTTTGCTCTTTTCGAAGAGGTACAAACAGCAAAAAGGGGAAGGTGAGTGACCCAACTTCTACCCTTCCCATATCGCCTCGCAACGATAAATCTGTTTTCCCTGCTCGATGAAACGCCGTTCGTATTCTGTGATAACATTCCCGGCGGCAAATTCGCTATGATGCAAATCAAAGGTAATTCCCCGAAGTTGAAAACGGTTCTCCGCAAACTCATTGAGAGAAAACTCGAAGAGTTGTTCATTATCCGTTTTTAAAACGATGGATCCTCCTTCTCGCAAGATTTGCTTGTATAAGCGAAGGTAATTCGTATGTGTCAGCCTCCGCTTGGCATGTCTTTTCTTCGGCCAAGGATCTACGAAATTGATATAGATGCGGTCAACTTCCCCAACGGAAAAAAATGCGGGGAGACGAGTGACATCCTCATGTAAGAAAGCCACATTCGGTGCTCCCGTTTCTTCCGCATGCTTGGCGGCCTTGGCCAGAACGGGGGCGAATCTTTCGATACCGATAAAATTGGTCTCTTTCTCTCGCTGTGCAAGAGCGAGCAAAAATCCGCCTCTCCCCGTCCCCAGCTCGATATGAAGTGGATGATCATTTTGGAAGAAGGATGTTCTCCATTGACCACGATATCGTTCCGGTTCATCAACGATCCATGTGGTCATTTGGGCAAGTAGTTCCAATGCTTTCTGTGTCCCGCGAATGCGTGCCATGTGATCACTCCAACAAACGTCTGCTATGAAAGCTTTTTCTTAATGCGGGGGTGAGCCAAGGGTTACCGGATCGCTTCGGCTCGGCTGCCCGTTTACCGAATCGGTTCGTATGCGTTCGTCCGTCCGATCGGAGCAGGAGTGCCGTTTTCCCATTCGGATCCGTTTGATGTCGGGATGAAGCGGTGTGTTCACGGGAAGTTGCCCCTCGCTTGCGAGAAACCTGTCTCATACCGCCAATCTTCCATCTGTCCCCCTTCCCGTTATTCTTGGCTTCAGGGGGAGTCATCATCCATTGCGGGTCTAATGTACGTTTCGCGAGAAAGTGGCGAAAACGTTTCACTAACGGCTTACCGCCCCGCCATCCTCGAGCAATCATGCGGCCCGCGAAACGGGATGCCCCCACAAGGCGACCCGTGGCACCCATGATTTGCGTGATCCTCCCTACCATCCGTTCCACGTCTTCCCGGTCTTTACCCGTTTTTTCAACAATGGCATCGATCAAACGATCCAAATGTTCATCCATCCTCATCCCCCCGCCGTTCTCACGAGCCGTCTCTCTGTTCACTATCATACGCGAGATCTCAAGACGAGGAAACAGACGTCCTAGAAATTAGCACCTATAAATCTAGGAAACGACATTATGCCGGTCAACGCGCACACGTTTATGTACTTGTTCACGCCGATTGTGTATCCATCCGTATAGCAAAACAACTAGCGTCAATGTCACGGGAATCGCATAAGAAAATGCTCCCCATTGTTCGATGATGCCATGAAGCATACGTTCTTCCTTGATCATCTCACCCGCCGCCCATGCAATCACGGCGGCCCCCACATAAAGGATCACCGGAAAGCGTTTCATCACCCCGGAGAATATTTTACTTCCCCAAATAATGAGAGGGACGCTTAAACCGATACCCATGCCGATCAGCCAGATATTCTCTTTGGCTGCAGCGGTAACGGCTACCACATTATCAAGGCTCATAATAAAGTCAGAAACCAGAATCGTCTTTACGGCACCGATCAAGCTCGATGATCCTTCGATCTGTTCTGTTTCCTCTTCGGACACCATGAGCTTCACCGCGATCCAAACAAGAAGAAGTCCTCCCGCCAATTGGAGAAACGGTATCTTCAGCAGCCAGATGGCAACGAAGCAGAGCAGCATTCGTAAAACGACCGCACCTACGCTTCCCCACAAAATCGTCCTTTTCTGCAAATGTGGCGGCAAGTTGCGCGATGCAAGCGCAATGATCACCGCATTGTCCCCGGACAACACGACGTTGATGAGTATGACGTTCAAGAGCGGTATAATCCAATCCGTGAGCATATCAAAGTTCTCCTCCCCTGGTGATACGTTGGAAAATAAAAAGACCCACATACCACATTCGTGGCATGAAGGTCTTGCATACTCATCTATGAGTCCAAGGAAACCGGGTTGTATATACAACCGAATTGACGACTTCCTTGCCTGAAGCATGCTTCAGGTGCTACTCCCCCTCAGGGATCCTATTTCACATGTAAATCAAGTATATATCGAACTAGCAAACGGGTCAAGAGAAGCTCATGGTTTACTAGTAGTCAATCTCTGATGTCTGTGTCTATTTTTAAAAAAACGGCTGCCACATAGCCATCGTTCTTCTAGTAAGAACCTGCAGGCTGGTGGAGCTGCTCTTGGTATTAAACGGAATGCATGCAAATTTCAATAGATTCGTAGCAAAGTATTTTTTGAAAATTCATTCACATAAATACCACGTTTTTATATAATGACATTAAAAAAGTTTGCCTGAGCTAAAAAAAGGTCGCGAGAGAAAATATATTTTTCCTAGGAAAGACATGAACGATTTCTAAATGATCCGGTTGGGGAGCAGGTTAACAAGAATTTGAATCGAGGTGCGTTGATTATGCTTGACTGGGTAGTGGGGCTATCGGCTATTGGCCTCTTGACATACGGTCGCTATAAGATCAGAAAAATGGTCACGAAACATCTATTGAACATTCGCGAAAAGTAAAAAGTTCTTCTCTCATTGATCATTTCGGTGATTGTATCATGGATCGCCAATCAAGAGATCGCAATACCTTTAATCGGACGATCACCAAGACCCGTACCGAGTATACGCAACACCCCGCAGGTATGCCCGCGGGGTGTTGTTATACTTCTTTCTGGGGCTCCAGTAACGTAAACAGAAGTCGTTTGATACGGAACCCGTCCATTTCTTGAATCGCGACTTCATATGGGCCAATAGCGATGATATCACCGACTTTCGGTACCGGCAGCTTCATCATGACATATCCGGCGATCGTGTCGACCTCATCGGTATCGATATCCAAATCGAAGAAATCGTTGATTTCGTCGATCAACATCGAGCCATCCACTGATGTCCGCCACTCATCGAGCACTTCGATTTCCGGGCGTTCGAGGTCATGCTCGTCCTGAATGTTTCCAACCAGTTCTTCCAGCAGGTTCTCCATCGTCACAACTCCTGCCGTCCCACCGTACTCATCGACGACCACCGCCATTTGTGCCCGACGTTTCTGCATCAGTTTCAAAACACTGCTGATGGAAGCCGCTTCGGCCACCGTCGGGATTTCCCTCTTTAAGTCGAGCAGATTGGATACTTTCTTGCTTTCCGCCATAAACAGGTCTTTGATATGGATCATTCCCACGATATGGTCTTTGTCTTCCATACAGAGCGGGTAGCGTGTATGCCCTTCTCTTCTTGCCACCTCAAGATTCTCTTCCAGACTGTCTTCCACATACAGACATACCATATCGGTACGAGGAATCATGACTTCTCTCGCCACTTTATCGGAAAACTCCAGTACATTGTCGAGCAATTCCCGTTCTGTTTCATCTAAAACCCCATGTTGATGGGAAGTATTCACAATAAATTTGATCTCTTCTTCAGAATGCGGAGCGTCAAGTGCCGGACCTTCCATATGTAATCTTCTCATCAAGAAATCAACAGATTTGTTGACAAACCATGTGAGCGGAAAGGAAACCCGGTAAAAGAGATCAAGCGGATGGGCGGTCCACATCGCAAATCTTTCCGCATTTTTGATCGCGATCAATTTCGGCAATTGTTCTCCGAGAACAAGGACAAAAAATGTAACCAAAATGAACGAAAGTGTACTATTTATGACATCGATCGTGCCAGGTGATACGTGAAGACCCATGCCTTGCAAGAGATTGAATCCTTTTTCGAAGAGCGGTTCAAGGATATGTGCCAGAGTCGGTTCGCCAATGCGCCCCAATCCGAGGCTTGTTAAGGTGATTCCTACCTGACAAGCAGCCAGATACGCATCGCGTGTTTCCAGCATATGTTTCACTTTTTCCGCCAGTGTTTTCCCTTCCGCTGCCAATTGCTCAATGCGAGTAAACCGTAATGAAACCAGTCCGAACTCTGACATAACAAAAAATCCGTTCACCAATAATAAAAATAAGGACAACAGCCACGTGGATGAATCAGCCAACGACTCCCCCTCTCCGCTCAAATGAGCTTGGGGGATTCACCTCCATCATTGATGTTACATGTAGTATATCATAAGTATATTTGCAGTGCTCCATTCATTTCCACATGGAAGAGGAACGTTGAGGGCAAATCTCTTCCTTTTTCTTTGCCCTTTCCTTTACAATGAAAGCAAACGATGAAAACTCTTTATCCGGTACATCCTATTTGTATCCTTGTTAGACTCGAAAGGACGGAACAAGACGATGGAGTATTATGAATCCACCCTGTACGAACTCATCGGAGGGGCAGAAACGATTCGCCGTTTGGTGGAAGCGTTCTACTCGAAAGTAGCTGTTCATCCGGATCTGAAACCGATTTTCCCGGAAGATTTTACGGAAGTGAAAGAGAAACAATATTTATTTCTCACCCAATTTTTTGGCGGACCTCCTCTCTATAGTAACGTATACGGACATCCGATGTTGCGTGCACGCCATATGCAATTCCCCGTCACGCCCACGCGAGTCCAAGCATGGCTCTCTTGCATGAGCGCTGCAATGGACGAAATCGGGCTCGAAGGTACTTATCGTGACGCCATGTTTGAGAGACTCAAAATGACCGCTCATCACATGATGAATACGCCTGAAGAAAAAGAAGCCACTTGATTCATGGTGTATGAGGCTGTTGACAAAGAAGGTCAACAGTCTCTTTCTCTTTATCAACAACCTCAGCGTTCCATATTGGTGCTATTCACGAGGATTGTTAGGGTAACTAAGCTACCTATTTCGCACGACTTCAGCCATGTTGTAACTAGAGATTTATGGGATTGAACCAAGAGTTCAATGGAGCGTTTGACCAGCGAGAAAACGGAATGATGGAATAGCAAGAACGGAGGAAAGTTCCTGCTGTTCCTGGCAGGCACTTTCTACTTCTAAAAATGCGACATTGAGTTTGATTCCCACTTCATTTTTAATTGAACCATTCTTCTAATGTCATCATTTCAAATTCTTCTTCGAAGTCTAATCGTAAAGGTGCAATCAGCTCAAGTGAGTTTCCATCAGGGTCATGAAAATAAATCGCTGCATGAGCATGTGGATTGTTTGGTAATACAAGCGGTTGTTTGTCGGGTGGAAAATTAAAAGCTGTTCGTACCGGTATTCCTTTTTGTTCTAGCCATTCCTTTGCTTTTTGAATGTCTTCCAAATCAACTTGGAATGCAATATGTCTTAATGAAGGATGGTAAGGAGTTTTTACTTCGTCAGTTTCCCAGAGCCCCAACCAACTGCGTCCTTTTTCAATCCAAAAAAAAGCTATTTTTTCACTTTGATAAGCAATTTCTAATCCTAACCTCTTATAGAATTCAATTGAATTAGAAAGATTACTAACTGGTAAATGTGCTTCATATAACCCCTTTATCACTCTTCTAACTCCCCCTTTAACTGTTCTAGCATTAGCCCGCTGTACAAAAATGATCGTGTTTCCGAGACAGAAAAAAGTCATGAAAACAGGTATACGCTTACAAAAAAGGACTTTTTTATTACACTCGTGTTTGGTTTTGCCATTCGCTCATCGACATGAGCCAGATCGGCCCATTAGGGCTTGTGGGAAGATTGCAAATCAGTTCCAGATTGTTTCCGTCTGTGTCGTTAAAATAAACGGAGGCGTTTCCCAGATGAGGCCGCACCACCGGCTCGTTTGGAGAAAATCCTTTGTGAGTGACGGGAGAGATTCCCGGTTGGACCAACCATTCAATCGCCTGGTTGATGTCCTGAAAATCTACTTTAAAGGCGACATGTCTTCCATGCCCCGGAAAGCTTCCTGGATGATGGTCAGGGAAAATTTCCGTTTTTCAGAGCCCCAAACATCTTACGCGCGGGACGATCCAAAAAATGACGACAGGATCTTCACGAAACCACAAGGTTAACCCCAATTTCTCATAAAAGGCGACGGAACGGTCAAGATCCGTTACGGGCAAATGAGCTTCATACAAACTTGATCATGGTCAGTCCCCTTTCTGTTTTTTTGGAAACACATATTCAACGTCTCTTCCACTAAATTTCTATTCATCCTCGCTCGCTTTTCCTGTTCTCTCAGCAAAAGCTTTAAAGATTGGACACACTACAAACTAAATTCCATGTAAAGTAACCGTTAATTCTGCGAGGCTTGGACTAAACAAGTGATCACACCCCATATGCCGATACCTATAAAAAGAGACAACAGGAAAGAAACATGGTACCTCAGGCAAAGAACAATAACAAGTAATAGAAGTGCAGTTGGGATTAATCCCCACAAAACTCCCGTCAAAAAATCAGCAATTTCCCTGGAATTTTGTTGTCCTACTGACAACCAAAAGGCGGATAGCAAACTGACCAGTGGTAGAGCTGCAATCCATCCCCAGAACGTGGGTGATCTATTCGCTAACCAGGTGACGAACAAAATAACTAAGGCAGAAACTAGTGCTTTGGCTAACGTAAAAAGCATTAGATTATTGTCCCTCCTTAAGATGCCTTAGTAGCAACGAAAATCCCTTAAAGATTTGTTCTTTATCTTCTTTCGGCATGTTACGGAGTAAATTATCTAATTTTTCAATATCCAACCCCGTGTGTTCTTCAAGAGCTTTCCAGCCCAATGGGGTAACCTTTAGTTCGACAACTCGTTCATCCTCTCTTCTTCGTTTCCGGGAAAGCATTTTTTTATCGGCTAGGCGACGGAGAATCTCGGAAGCTGTGTTATGTGCACAACCTAAATGTTCAGCCACCTCGCGGACAGTAACCCCCTTATTCATTGCAATATATTGAAGTGCACGGACAGATGAGTGCGATAATGGAATGGTAAACTGGGGATGACAGTGGTAATAAATTGAAGTAAATATTCGAGAAAGTTCCTGGGCATTCATAATGTCCCTCCTATATCGTTTATAAGGATTATATCGTATAAAACGATATATTTACAAACAACAAATCATCTTCGAGTATTTTTCATAGCTAGGGGTTTTTGTTTCAAAGAAGATGTAGAACCAATTTCCTATTCTAGAACCGCTACCTGTAACTAAAGCCACTTTACCAACAAATTGCTCACATGTCTGCTCCTCCGATTTTATTCAATCAGTCAATCCATTTTCAGATGATTTTCCTTTATTTTACACACGAACTGATAGCAATTACTTTTTTGGTTCACTAGGCATTTGATTAATTATGTTCATTCCTAGCTGAAATTCCGGCAAAGAAAAGGTGAATCCCAATGGTTTATCCAGTGGGCGAGGCTGTTGACCAAAGAAGGGTCAACAGCCTTTTTTGGTTAATCGGAATAAAAAAAATTCCGAAGGAAGGTTCTCCTATGTTCGGGACGAATGCATCCAGAGAGTTTCAAGCGGAGACGGTCAATATAGAGGACCTTGTTCCCCAAGATCACTTGCTTAGAAAAATCAATGAAACCAACGACTTCTCGTTCATTGCAGAGAAATGCCGGCCATTGTATTGCAAAGATAATGGACGCCCCTTTATTGACCCGGTCATGTTGTTCAAGATGCTTCTCATTGGTTACCTGTACGGTATTCGCTCGGAAAGGCGACTGATCGAAAAAATTCGAGTCAATATCGCATATCGTTGGTTTGTTGGTCTTTTCTTGACCAATCCTGTCCCTCATTATTCTACGTTCAGTCAAAATCGCCGCCTTCGATTTCAACAGTCCACCATTTACCAAGAAATCTGTGACGAGATCGTACTTCAGGCAATGAACCACGGGTTTATTGAGGGAAAGCAATTGTTCACCGATTCCACGTTTTTAAAGGCTAATGCCAGCAAAAGCTAGTTCAAGAAGCAGAAAATCACCGTTCCCCCAAAGATTACGTAGAACAGTTGGAAAAATCCATTGACGAAGATCGAATTCAACACGGCAAAAAACCGTTAAAAAACGAAGCCGGCTTAAAAAAAGAGAAATCCGAGTGAGCACCACGGATCCGGACAGCGGTTATATGATTCGGGATGGAAAAACCGAAGGGTTCTTCTATTTAGACCATCGAACCGTTGACGGAAAGTACAAATTCATTACGGATGTGTATGTAACGCCTGGAAACATTCATGATTCCTTCCCATATCTTGAACGGTTGGATCGGCAGATCTCTCGGTTCGGATTTCAGGTGGAGGAAGTTGCTTTGGATGCCGGTTATCTCACTATGCCCATTTTACAATTACTTAAAAAACAAGATATTTTTTCCGTGATTGCTCACCGGAGTTTTCGGCCAAAGAAAAGTCTGTTCTTCAAATGGCAATTTAAGTACATACTAGAAAAGTACACATATCTGTGCCCTCCCAAACATGAGCTCTCCTACAAAACAACCAACCGCTTCGGATTCCGCGAATACAAATCCGACCCGAAAGTGTGTAAGAACTGTCCTTTTCTATCCAAATACACTCATTCCAAAACCTTCACCAAAACGATCACTCGTCACGTTTGGGAAGGCGCGAAAGAGTAGGAGCGTCAAAACCGTTTAAGTGAAAGAGGCAAAAAACTGTATAAACGACGGAGTCAGACCATTGAACGCAGCTTCGCTGACGCCAAAGAACTTTATGGCCTTCGTTACGTACGTTACAGGGGAATTGCTAAAGTCAGAGAGCAATGCCTCCTGACTGCCGTGGCTCAAAAAATCAAAAAATGGCTTTGCTCCTCTCAAAGAGAGGAAAAGGCTTTGTGTTATGGTTTTTTCAGCATATTAAATTTCCTTTATCTGTTTATTCTCATGAAATATACAACCCCTGGCCCTTTTCTCACGAAAAGAGCCAGGGGTTTGTCATCAAGCTCAATCACTTGATTCATGGTGGCTTCTTTTGTACTGCAGACGAACACCCCCTGCTGCTGAGACAACATCCAACATTCACTACTTTTTTGCCCCTTCTTTCAACATCCGGTTTATTGCAGCGGCCTGATCCAACGCAGCCTCATCCTGCAACACTTCCCCCGGTTTATTCCCCTTGCCGATCACATAGCCGGCAAACGTCATCCCTATGTATTTGAAAATGAGCGAAAATTGCTGTACCAGCGGCAAAGCTTCCACTTTCGGCTGATCTCCGCCGACAATAACGACGTACGCCTGTTTTTGCGACATGATCTCTTTAAAGGAAAACCGTTTGTCCCGCAGGCTTTGTGACCACCGATCGATACATGTTTTCATGTTGCCCGACATGCCGTACCAGTACAACGGAGTGGCAAATACCACCGTGTCATGGGCCAGCAATGCCTGCAACACTTCTTCGTAGTCATCCTCCACATCAGGAAAGCCCTCTGCTGTGTGACGCATATCCCGGATGGGGTCTATCTTTTTCTCGCTCAAAAAGATCTTGGTGCACGATAACCCTTCCGTTACTTTTTCGGCGAGAAGTTCTGTGTTACCGTGACGACGCGTACTCCCGTTCAAGACCAGAATCTTCATAAGGTTGCTCCTTTCAAAAGACAAATCATCCACTACCAGTTTACTAAATCTTTCCCGTTCCATGGGATACTGTTTTAGCTGTGAAAACAGTGATGGTTCAGCCATTCAACAGGGGGACTACTTTTTAAGCAATCCAAAAAACGCTACCTTCCCTATATGATCTCCCCAAGAGGGATCGACCCATTATAACAATGGACATTTTTTCACTGTCCACTTCGAGGGGATCATATCATGAAAGATAGCGTTTTCTTATCCAACTTAACGTTTTACCTCTTGAAACCGTACGGAGATGACTTTTTCCGTGGGTGTTTCAAATGTGATCCTCACATACACGCCCCATTCGCGATGATCCTGTCGGAGCCAAAGTTTAAACGTTTCTTCCGTGACCGTAGGTGAGCGTTGCTGCCGACCCACATGCTTATAGTCAACGATCCTGGCGCGCGGGAACCTCTTATATGTTTCGTTCATCGCCAAGCGGCCCCATTTCGCGTAGGCAGGTTCCATCTGTACAGTCAATGGGTAGGCATAAGCGGAGGGCTTTGCGGTTACGATGAAAGCGAGGGCACATAACCATTTGCACACGATGCGACTGTACATTCAACTCCCTCCTTTCGCGGCTTACATCTTAGTATGTTCAGCATGAGACCGCCCTATTTGCGATGAGCCATGTGAGACCGTTTTCCCTTCGATATAGAAATGAAGCAAGTTCCCGTCAATATCAGATAATTCCACCAACTCAGGGATTCCCGGTTGAGCATCCGTTTTCATTTCAGCATGAATACCATTTTGTTTGAAAAAGCTTACCGTTTCCTTCAAAGAATATTCAGAATCAATCTGGAAAGTTAGTGTGCGAAGTCCGCTTTTAGAAAAATACAAAAATAAATCCCCTTTGATTTTTAGTGATTCTTGAATAAAAGAAAAGAGGGTGTCCCAAACGTGTGAGTTCAAGGGACCCCCTCTTTTCAAATGTTACATTTGTAAACAAAAAGAAATCGCCCCCAGGTATGATAAGAGTTGTCGAGAACCCATTCCGAAAGGAGCGATTTCTTTTGGCCTTATACCTCTGGTCGGGATAGCGGGATTTGAACCCACGACCTCACCCACCCCAAGGGTGCGCGCTACCAGGCTGCGCTATATCCCGAGACGTCGATCTCACGCAACATATGCTATCCTATCACGTACACGCCCCGCGTACAAGTCAAACGATCGGTGAATCTTGAACAAACGCATCGACAGGAGTACGTGAAATAAGAACCTCTTCTGTTTCCTTCATGAATCGAGTAATCTCTCCCGGATTTCTTTCGTCGGTATTGGGCAATGCTCTCTTTTCCCAAAAATCCTGTACCGGTTTTTCGCCAACCATCGGTACACCGCATCCCGCACGAGCTTTGGGACGAGCATAAAAACATAGAAAAGTTTCCATGGCCCCTTTAACTTTCTAAAGATGCGAAGCACCGCTGTCGAGTGGGTATAGCATTTCCGCTTCTCTAAGAGAACGACCGAGTCCATGGCTTCCACATTCATCGCATAAGAAAGCAACAGGGAACGGGCGATGTCCGATTGAAGAGAAGCGAAACGAAAATACGCCAATGGGTCATGACGCACAATGAAAGAAACCCAAAAGTTGCAAAAAAGACACTTCCCATCGAAGAGAACGATCGCACCCTTTAGGTTTTCTTGGAGAACATGATTAGAGCGGGCGTCTCTCATACGGCTCCCTCCTTTTTTACATTCGTCCGATTCTCTGATTCAAAATCCCCATTATTATACATCGAGAAAATCAGTCAGTGGGATGGATATGCAATGGTTATTTCAGGTCTATATGACTCACCCTTTGGGTATACTTTGAATACAATAATACACAATTATTTGCACAATTAAATGAACAAATATTTGCTCATTGTATTATAATGAAGGTAGGTGAAATCAATGAGTAAACGAAAGGAGTTTCTCCATATGGTCACGTTTTCGAAAGAAGAAACTCTCCCCGCAAGAAGTTTGCGAACCTTATCTCAAAAGGAATTATTAGAATTATTGTCAAGACATGAGAAACTCGGTTTAATTGTCAACGACGAGTTAAAAATAGTCATGTTAGAAGTGGAAACCCTGGAAGCCATGGTAAAACGGATCAGAGAGTTAGAGGATCTTGTCGAGGATATGGAATTGGCTAAGACGTTAGGGGATCGTGTTCATGCTTTAAACACCGAATGGGAAGCAAAACCTGAAGTGATATCTTACGTGGATTGGTTTTTGCAAGGGACGATTCATGAAAAGGGTCGGTCGGCCGAATGAGGAAGGAAATATTTCATCGAGAATTTAGAGTGACTGACTTACCGAAAATTGCAGCCGTTATGAACGCAAGACAGTACCTAGAGTTTGCACAGTGTTTGAAAAAAGAGATCGACTTCATTCAACGAGACCCTATAAATAATGGTTCGAGCCCATGTGTATTTCCACCGCTTAAAGATTATCGGAAGAAAAAGTTTTTCTCTGTTCGCCGTCCGCCAGAGGGGGAAACTCCTGACATGCGTCTGATTTACCGCTATGACGCGTCCAATGATACCATCTACTATTTAGCGGTGGGGAAACGCATCAACACCAAACCTGTTAACCCGGAAGACATGTATCAAAGAATGAAACGGCGCGATTTGATTTTTGATTGATTCATGAATTTGCCGGCTTACTCTCATACGGCAGGCATTGCGTTCACGCCGCAAGAGATTGACTTACTATAACCAAACGCCCTTGCGGAAACCATCCACAAGAGCGTTTCGGAGCATGATTCAGTCATGATCAAGAATCGGCCATCAAAGCCATCAAGGACAGACGCTTCTCTTCCAACTCACGTACATCCATCTGCAACGAAAGCGCTGCCTCAAGCCCTTTCGCATATTCTTCAATTTCCGCATGTACTATCGACTTATCCTCTTGCGCCGCTTGGCGGAACGATTCCAGATAAACAGCTTTAAGCCTCTCTTCCGCAGCCTGCAGATAGGCAGTGACGGGTTCTTGAAGCCGCTTCTCCAGATCCTCTTTCATTTTCTCTTTCATATTGTTCTCAAAAAAATCTTTAGCGTTCTTATAAAAGCTTAGTGAAGGTGCGAATGTTCCCCGATCCCCAGGCAGTTGTTCACTAAACTCAGGGGTCTCGCGGGTAAAGGGCATAGGGGCTTGCAACATGCATGCCGGCCATACACCTTTCACCACGTCCGTGATCTTGTCGTGAATGCGCTGCACACTTTTTCCTGCCGCTTTTTCTACCCGCAAGGCGGTCGCACGCATTTCCTGTGCCAGATCATAACCGATAAAGCGTAAAAGTTCATCGAGACACTGTGATAGGGTCTTCTTGATATCCCTTCCATCGTCCTTCAAGACAGCCGGATTGAACGATGTTTTGAAGAGATCAGGGAAGCGCAGGAAAATACGCTGTTTTACATAGTACATTAATTCGCTGATTTCCTTCTCGATCGAACGCTCTTCTGATGCGGTCTCGATCTCCCGGATCCCCTGTTCGATACTTTGTCGCCCTCGCGCAATCTCCGCGAGTTTTGCCGTACGAGCCGATTCCGCTTCATTGGCCATAGCGATTAATTCGTCCAGCGCGGCAAGGGATTGCTTCACTTCTGCATAAGCGGCTTTGACAGCGATCGCCGTCAATTCTTCAATCGTGAAAGTAAAAAAGTCTTTCTCGAATGTTGCAAGTCCCGATCGCTCAAGTCCGCTCTTCGTATCCGGCAAGGGCGAGTCCGAACCGATTCCCATCCGTTGTCTGTACAATTTTTCTTCTCCATCGGACAACAGCCCTTTTCCGTGCATGCGCGCCAAGAGTGCCGTTTGACTGGAAACCGGATAGATGCGCGGCATCGAAATCCCGCATGAAACGAGATTTTTCCGCACATGTGCGACCACTCCGGACAATTCTTCCTCCGAGTGGGCCAGATCTGCCGCGTTGACGATGAAGAACATTTTATCCATTTCAAACGTATCTTTCACGCGTCCCAATTGGATCAGAAACTCGCGGTCCGCAAAAGAGAAGGCATGGTTGTAATACGTCACAAACAAGACCGCATCCGCATTTTTGATATATTCGAAAGCCACTCCCGTATGACGGGCATTAATCGAATCGGCGCCCGGCGTGTCTACCAGGGCTATGCCTTGCGCAGTCAATGGACAATCATAGTACAATTCGATCCACTCGGCAAAACACGCTTTTTCCTCTCGCGCCACAAACTCCTGAAAGGCATTGAGATCGACAAGCTGTTCTCCTCCCAAATGGGGACGCATCTCTTCGATCCCCCTCGCGACCGCTTTTAAAAACGTATAATGAGGCTTCGCGTTGGGATGGATCGCTGTGCCTTCAAGCGTTTCGATGTGCGCGACGGCTTCGTCGAAGTCTTGCGCCTGCCGTTCAAAATAGGAGAGCGAATGGCAGACATCTGCCATCATTTCATCCAGACTCTTGATCTTCACGCGAACCGTTCCATGCGGATACTTCTCGGTGGGCGGCAGAATCTTATTGATGGCAGCCGTCGTCGGATTCGGGGACACTGGCAAAACGCGGTTTCCCATGAGTGCGTTCGCGAACGATGATTTGCCGGCACTGAAAGCACCGAATAAAGCCACGGTAAAGAGATTGTTTTCAAGCCTTTCCGCCCGTTGCACCATCGCCTTGGCTGCCGATTGCATGCCGATGACATCGGAGATGACTTTCGACGCATTCCGCAACATGTTCGCTGTATGGCGCAGCTGTTCTTTATAGGTCTCATTGCCGGTGCTTTCTCCTGGCTGTTCCGGTTCCTTTTCAGCAAAAAGATTACCACCGTCTTCGGAGGATGGAGTCTTTGGAACATCGACGATCTTCGAAACAATGGCAGCCGATTCTTTTCTTTGCAACGGAAAAGTAGGCTCCGCAAACAATACGGAATCCGTCTCGACGCCCCCTTCCGGCTGACACACAAGCATGCGCTCCGGATCGAGTTCCCAATCGATCTGCAATTGATTCTGTAAAGCGGCCACATATCTTTGTTCAGCCTCGGCAATCTCTTGCAAACGCGTTTTCGCTTCGATCACACGGGTCAGTTCCTGACTCTCCTCACGAAGCGAGGCGATTTCCCGTTGAACCGCTTGTTGGCAGTATGCCACCGCTTCTTCGATAAAAGCCGAAGCGGTACGGCGGTACATACTTCTGATCTCACCCGCGAGTTCTTTTGTGAAATTGTAAACATATTCCTCCACGTGACTTAATGCCCCTTCTTTGACCGAGCGCTCGATCAAATCAGGACCAAAGGAGAGATCGATCGCATACACCTTTTGTAAATATTCTTCCGGCACTGGGCCAAAACGTTCGGGAATTCTTGCAAGAAGCTCTTTCATATGCCAATCCAACTGGGAAGACACCCGTTCCCGCAGTTCTTCGTAAAGCGCTTGCAAGCGGCTTTCCTTTTCTGCCTTCGTTTTATTTGCGGCAAAAAAGAAACCGACTTTGAAACCCGGTTTGCGGCTTTGCAAATACAAGCGCGCCCGCTCGGTGGTTGAAAACGGTGTCAAAATCGCATGATCGATCAAGGAAAAAAGCTCTTGTTTTAATTCATGTTCCAATTGACCGGGCTTTTGTTCCAGCGCTTTCATCTCGCTTTGCAGAACAGCGAAACGATCCAGCGTTTCTTGTACATTCTCCGCCTCCGCAAGCACCGTTTGATACATCTGCCGCTCTTCGTCATTCTCCTTCGCTTTCCACTTGCCATGTTCCTCGATCAGATAAGCGGCCGTGTGCAACACGCTGTGGAGGATCAATTGATCTTTGACTGCGAACAGTTGTTGAATGCGCTGTGACAATTCCCTCAATTGATTTTCGGGATGGAACGGCTCAGCCAATGTCGTGAAATACATCCCGTCGGGTTCAATTTGCCATGTGGAGAATCCTTCCTGTACACTCTGTTTAAATTCTTCAAACGTGAGTTCCCAATCATTGTGTTTATCGATCTGATTGATCACGAGATAAACCGGCTTGTTTCGTTCTTTCAATGTCTTCGTGAATTCGAAGTTCACTTCGGACTGGACGTGATTATAATCCATCACATAAAGAATCACGTCAGCCAAGTGAAGCGCCGATTCGGTCGCAATTTTATGTGCATCATCCGTCGAATCGATCCCCGGTGTATCCATCACTTGCACCCCAGAAGGCAATTTCTCCGTTGGGTGACTGATTTCAACCGCTTCCACCGTGTCGCCATTGATACAATAGTTTTTGATCTCATCCAGATGTTCTGCGGAATCGAATTCAATCATGTCTCCGCTTAACAGATACGCTCTGGCGAACGATTCCCCCGAACGAATCGTTACCACATTCGCACTGGTAGGAATCGGGCTCGTCGGCAATAACTGTTCACCGATTAACGCATTGATCATACTCGATTTTCCCGCGGAAAAATGTCCGCAAAACGCAAGCACGAACGTATTATTTTGCAATTTTTGCAATAAATCGTTCATTTTACGGCGATTGACTTCATCACCTGCAAGAGCGAATGCATGCGCAATAGCCGCCAGTTTCTCAGAAAGTTCTTGACGCGTATTGACAGTGACTGCACCCTGTACTGGAGTCATCTCAACTCTTCCTCACCATTCACAAAAATTTACGTTTATCGTAACAAATTCTTGAAGGGTTGAGAAGATTGATTTCTTACCAATCGTCCTCAGTATTCCACCGTGATCACTGGACTCCCGATCACGACATGCGTTTTCTGACGGTACTGATCATAATGTGCCGCAACTTGAAGATTGATCGGCCGTTGACGGCTTACGATATGCTCTGCAATCTTAGGGGTATACGCAGAAATGCTGGTTACTTTTGGAGATTGCAAACCTTCCACTTCTTTCGCTCCCACGGTTCTGAACACGCGGCCGATGATTTGTTCTTGCTGCTTTTCATTCCAATAGGCAGCAACTGTTCCTTGCAATGTCGTGCTGATTTCCATAGGAATGCCGTAGAAAAGAGCTGTATAACGAAGGCGTTTCTGGATGGAATTCAATGGCTGCCAAGAATTCCCCTGCCGATCCACTTTGATGATCGTTATCGTTTGTACGTCCATCTGCGACTTTTTCATGCTGAGAACCGATACCATAATATGTGTCTGATCATCCCATTGTCCGTAGAGACGCACTTGGTTTTCATCCGCTTGCTTTGTATTCTCCTGTTTGATGTTCTTCATGTTCATGGAAGCGGCCAAGGCATGTGCCAGACGGGAAACGTCTTCCCATTCCATCCATTGGTTCTTCTTCACGGCAAAACCGCGTACCGAATACTGTTCCACTTGAGCATCTGTCGCTAGAAACGCCTGCTCCAATACGGAAGACGAATTTTCCATTTCCGCTTTCGTCCCTTGTGATGTAAGCAAGGTCACCATACCGACCGCCATCACGATCAGACATAGATAGGAAACCAGCTTGCGCATGTCTCTTCCCCCCGAAACCTTTTGATAGTTTCATTTTGGACGGGGAAAAGGGAATCTATACTCTAGCAATTGGTTTTGATAGAATAAGCCCTTCAAACGGCAATGAATGGCGTTTTCTTTATTTTTTCGTATTATCAAATGTAATGAGATCTTCAATCTTTTGATAAAAGCTTTGTAATTCCTCCTGTATGATTTCACGAATAATGTTTTTCAGGTTTTCTTGACGAACTCTTTGCTTGGTGATTTCAGATTCGTCCTTCTGATGGAAAATAGCGCCTATCAATAAAACCGTTCGTTTATCCGTCTGATTGTGAAGCGCATGACGTTCATTGACAGGAATAATAATACAATCTCCAATCTGACAAGTGTACTCACTCTCCCCAACCGACAAGACCACGGATCCTTCCAAAACGTATACATACTCTGTCCGGTCTGGATGTTGATGCTCCGGATATGCAGAACCAGACTCCAACAAAACAAGTTTTACCGTACCCTCCGGATATTCGATGAGATTCTTGCTCAATATTCCTTCTATATGAGTCCTTTCCCATGCGATCGACGAAGTTTGATGAACAGACATATGATCGTCCTCCCTATTATTTATTACTTAAATAGAAGTTTTTTCGCCTTATTTTTCTCCTAACCGATAGCAACCATGCGGCAAATCTCTACTTTCTCCCGACGGGAGATTTCATGTGGTCATTCAACATGTGGTCATTCAACATGTGGTCATTCAAGAGTAGACATATTGATGAAATCTCCCTTCAGCATATGATTCGATCGAATCCTACTGTGGAAACACCTTGATTGGTCTCATTATAATCCTGTCGACGAATAATCATTGTGACATGAATCACTATTGGAAATCACGAATCGGTTGAAACGGATCGAGTTTCGCTCGTTCCGCACAAAAAAAAGAGCCTGTTTCAATAATAAGTGATTGAAAACAGGCTCTTTCCTTCCTTTGTGATCCATTGATTCTGGAGTTTACATATTCATTCTGACTTCAGAACAGGTTGTTCTTACAGTTCCCCTTTGGGACCAAAGAATTCGAAGTGGATCGCTTCTTCGGCTACTCCCCATTGTTTCAAAGCATGATAAATCGACCTCATAAAGGGAACAGGGCCGCAGAAATAGAAGTCCGCTTGAGGAGAAGGCACGATGGTCTGAAGCCATTCCAAATCGACAAAACCTTCTTTATCAAAATTGCCGGACTTTCTGTCTTCATCCGTTGGATTTGAGTAGCATACAAAAGAGCGTACATGTTCCCGTTCGGCCGCCAAGCGGGCGACATGCTCTCTCATCGCGTGCACTTTACTGTTGATCGCTGCGTGAATGAACGTGACTTCACGTCCAGGCTGTTTTTCAACAATCGTATTCAACATGCTGATCATAGGCGTCAATCCAACCCCGCCACTGAGCAGTACAACAGGCGTCTCTTTTTCCATATTCAGCACAAAATCTCCTGCGGGCGCGCTGATTCGCAAAATGTCGCCTTCTTGTACATGATTGTGCAGGAACGTGGAGACAACCCCTGCTTGCTTGTCAGCACTTCCGTCTTCACGTTTGACACTGATGCGGTAGTAATCTTTACCTGGTGAGTCAGATAAACTGTATTGACGAATATGCGTGTATTGGTCTCCTGGGATCGACACTTTTACACTGATATACTGTCCGGGTAGAAATGAAGCGATCGCCTTGCCATCTTCCGGTTTTAAATAGAAAGACGTGATCACATCGCTTTCTTTCACTTTTTTGTCTACCACAAAATTCCTGAAGTCTGCCCAACCGCCCTCTTGTTGTTCGGCTTGCCGGTACATGTCCGCTTCCACGCTGATGAATACATCGGCAATGGCTTGATACGCTTCCCTCCATGCTTCGATGATTTCATCCGTTGCTGCATCTCCCAGTACATCTTTAATGGCCATCAGTAAGTACTTACCCACAATTGGATAATGCTCTGGTTTAATGCCTAAGCTTCTGTGTTTGTGAGCAATTTGTATAACGGTTGGCATGATCGCCTCAAGATTGTCGATATGTGCCGCAGCCGCATAAACAGCATTGGCAAGCGCCGTTTGTTGTCTACCTTGTTTTTGGTTTGCATGGTTAAATATATTCAACAGCTCTGGGTGATTGCCCAACATCATCTTGTAAAAATGGGTAGTGATCTCTTTCCCATGTTGTTCTAATACAGGTACCGTGGATTTAACAATTTCTAACGTTTTCGCACGTAACATGTGAACACCCTCTCTTCTTCTGGTTGACTTCGAATAGAACCGTGATGAAACCATTATAGAGCAGGGGAAATCTTCACATTGTGATATAAATCACAATCAATGTAAGGAATAGTTGAACAGTTTGAGAGGAGCTTAACCCATAAGGGATGATTCGATCGTTATCATGAAAAAAGCACCGTAAAACATTTGCTTCTTCGCAGATGATTTTACGGTGCTTCTATATTTCTACTTTTCAAACGTACACAGTTACCCACTCGTTCTCTCATCTTTAGATACCCCCTGTTTTAACAATTTTGTTCACTTGGGTTATGTTAATCGTTCCACATAGAAAGAGCCTTTTCAATCATTTTTTATTGAAAAAGGCTCTCTTTCTAGGCTATTGATTTATGAGTTACTTTTGCTTTTCCTCATTCACTCTGCAAGCGACCTCATTTTGATCCTCTTCCGACATCACACTGCTCGCCATCGGGAATAATACATTGTCTTCTTTCATGATATGTGCCCGTAATACACTTTCCAATGGCTTGAACGCCTGTACGACATCTGACTCACTGCACTTATGTTTTTTCAAATCTTGAAGACGCTTCCGAAAGGTCTCGTGGTTATCCCGAATGATCTTGTGTTCGGAAAGCATGACCGCGATCGGGCCTGCATTTGTCCCGATATATTTCCCCAGAAGCGGAAATAAGATTTCCTCTTCGTAACGAAAATGTTTGTTCAGTTCTTCATGAATCATTTTGTCTGCTAAGTCGTAGGGTTCAGCCTGATAACCGCCTGCCGCCCGGTCTAACACTTCCAGCAGTTCCGCATGTTCCTCGACAAACGACCATAATTGCGGGGAGACAGCCGCTTTCACGTTCGAACTGTTCTCGACACTTTTTCTTGGTTCTCCGTTTTTCTCCAATCCGTTAACAGGTTTCGATACAGAATGGGCGGTTGGACTCGGAGGGTACCACTTCAAGCGCGCTAAAGGTTGCTCCATACGCCAAGACTCCGGTCGGAGTTCCGCTGAAGTACAAATGATGGAACCTCCCGATAATCCCACCAAACAAGAAGACGATCGTCGAAAAAAGAACGGAAGAGGTCGCCGTTTGAATTCTCAGCAGCCCCATACGGGTAAACAGGAACGCGATGACCACGGTCGCAAAAACTTCGAAGAAGCCTTCCACCCACAGATGGACCAGCCACCAGCGCCAATACTCGGCAATGGCAAGATGGGTATGTTGTCCCCACAACAAAGCGGGTATATAGAAAACCGGAATCGCTGTGGACGCGAGTAAAAACAAAGCGAGCAAATGCCGATTCTCTTCGGATTTACGGAACGCTGGCCAAAGTGCCCGTCCCATCAAGAATAACCAGAGAAAAAGTCCTACTGTCAGAAAGAGCTGCCAGAACCGGCCGAGGTCCGTGTACTCATATCCTTGGTGACCGAACCAAAAGTTCGTGTTCAAACCAAGTCTCTGCATGACGGCAAACCATTGACCGGCCATTGAGCCGACCACAATGATGAGCAAACAGACAAACAGAAAATTGACGCCAAATCGTTGGAATTTAGGTTCATACCCGGAAACCGCTGGGGCCATGAATAAACCCGTGGCGAGCCAAGCGGTGGCAATCCAGAAGATGCCCAATTGCGTGTGCCACGTCCGCGTGATGGAATAAGGAATCCATTTTGCGATCGGAATTCCGTAAAAACTGCTTCCTTCCACTTAATAGTGACCTGTGATGGCACCTAATGCCACCTGCACGACCCACAAAGCTGCGACGACCCAGAAATACTTTAGCGTCGCTTTCATGGACGGTGTTGGGGATAGAGCAAGTAACGGATCCTTCTCGGGAAACGTTTCCTCTGTTTCAGCATGCTTTTGGATCGCATAATACCAAGCCAAAGCACCAATCCCTGCAAGAAGCAGCACAAAACTCACGACGGACCAAACAACCATCGAACCCGTGGCATTGTTGGCAATGAGCGGTTCATGCGGCCAGTTGTTGGTATAGGTAATCGTATCACCCGGACGATTGGTCGCACAAGACCATGTCGCCCATCACAGAAATGCATTTAGAGATGGAACAAGATTAGGATTTTTAATGGCATTTTCGTGGATGGCATACGCATCACGCAAGTTAGCGAGCTTGGGATCATTCGTGAATAATGAATAGTAATGTTGGCTTATAGCTGCAAAAGCCTGAGCCCGTAGAGGGGAAATTACCAAGTCACCGGTATTCGGATCATAAGTATTTGTTCGCATTTCTTTCTGCAATCTTGTTTGAAGTGCCGCCTTTGTTTCTTCATCAAGCGCATCATAGGTTTTCCCGTATTGTGCCTGTGCCCACGTATTTAAAATCCAGACGCATTCCCGATGGAGCCAATCGGCTGTCCAATCCGGGGCGACATAGGCGCCGTGGCCCCAAACGCTTCCCACCTCTTGCCCACCCATGGACTGCCATACGTTTTGGCCTTCTTTGATATTCTGTTCGGTAAACAATACATGACATGTATTTGTTACTACTCGCTTTGGTATGGGAGGCATGACATGATAAATTTCTTTGCCATAGTAACCAAGTACTGCAAATGACAGCACAAATACGATCGTCAAACTCATCCACAATCGAGTGTAACGCATGAGTAATCACCTCAATGTCATTCATTCATCGAAGGTAATTTAATCCAAGTAAAGATTTTTTATTCTCAGTTTGACAACAAAGGGTTCTCTACATTTGATAACCAGTATCCAACACAGGTCGAATAACAAATCCAGTGAACATGAACAGCACAACCTCTTATGCGCTGAAACCGATACATAGGTAAATACATGATAGATGGGGATTTCGGAGAATATATGACTATCCAAAATGGGCCTTCATCACGTTTAACAAAAGCGAAGATGGCACGAATGATTGTAACGTTGGACAGCGGTAGAGGATTCATAGAATCGGTCTGGATTAGACCGATGCGACTAAAACTTAGGAGGTATCATTTATGAAAGCGCTTGTGTTCCGTGGACCGAGAAAGATCGAGTGGGTGGAGAAGGACAAGCCGACGATTCAGAAACCGACGGATGCAATCGTAAGAATCACCAAAACGACGATTTGCGGCACGGATTTGCATATCTTAGGCGGTGATGTACCGGCAGTAACTGATGGCCGAACCCTGGGACACGAAGGTGTCGGAATTGTGGAAGAAGTCGGTTCGGCTGTGAGCAATTTTAAGCCTGGCGACCGAGTGTTGATTTCTTGTGTCACTGCCTGTGGAAAATGTGATTATTGCAAAAAAGCGATGTTCGCCCACTGTGAAGACGGAGGTTGGATTCTGGGGCACCTGATCGACGGTACCCAGGCGGAATATGTCCGTATCCCTTATGCCGATACGAGCATGTATCATATTCCTCCGGGAAGCGATGAGGAAGCACTTGTCATGTTGAGCGACATCTTGCCGACGGGTTTTGAAATCGGAGTGATCAACGGCGAAGTTCAGCCGGGGGATACGGTCGCCATTGTTGGAGCCGGTCCAGTCGGGATGTCGGCACTCTTGGGAGCGCAACTTTATTCGCCGGCCGAGATCATCATGGTCGACCTCGACGAAAACCGCTTGGAGCAGTCCAAAAAATTCGGAGCCACCAAAACAGTCAACAGCTCCGTGAGAAATGCGGTTGAGCAAGTGATGGAATTAACAGATAGAAAAGGCGTCGATGTAGCGATTGAGGCCGTTGGGTTCCCGGTGACCTTCGATATCTGTCAGCAAATCCTCAAGCCCGGCGGACGGTTGGCCAACGTCGGTGTACACGGCAAGCCTGTCGAGCTTCATTTGGAACAATTGTGGATTCGCAATGTGAAGATCACGACCGGACTGGTTAGTACGAGTACGACACCGATGCTGTTAAATACCGTGCAGTCTGGGAAGATCAAACCAGAACAATTGATCACCCACCGCTTTCCGTTGGATCAGATCATGAAGGCGTATGAGGTGTTTAGCAATGCTGCCAAAGAAAAAGCGATGAAAGTGATTTTATTCAACGATTGACACGAGAAGGGGCTGTCCCAAAAGTAGATAAAATCTACTGGGGATAGCCCCTTTTAAAAGAATATGCAGATTCATCATATTTTTCTCCCCCACCGTTCTTGTGAAAGCATGAATGGTTGTAGATATTAGCTTCGAGATGTGGGGCAGAGGGTCGCTTTACATGCTCTCACAAGGTCTGCACCTTTTAAAGAGATTGAGAGACCCCGACGCCCACCACTTATAATTACAGGATCTAAGTCTTCAACGGATTCATCAATGTAAATCGGATAACGTTTCTTTACACCAAGTGGTGAAACGCCACCTCGGATGTACCCAGTCAAAGCTTGCAGATCATTGACTGGAACCATTTCGACCTTCTTATTTTTGCTGACGGTTGCTAACACTTTTAGGTCTAGTTTTTTATTACCCGGAATACATACCATAAAAACACCTGTTTTATCCCCTCGTACCACTAGTGTCTTGAAAATTTGCTCCGGCGAAATCCCCAATTTTCCTGCTACTGTAACGGCATCTAGTGAATCTTCGTCCCAATCGTATTCGTGTAGCGTATATGGAATTTTGAGAGTGTCCAGTATGCGGCAAGCTGTTGTCTTCATGGCCATTGTATATTCACCTCTAAATATAGCGTTAATAATTCTGGTCTTCATTCTATCAACGCCCACTTACTGAACGTATCCCCAAAAGATAACAACCAAAATCAAACAATCTTAAACCGACGCAGAGGAGGTATCTCTCCCCTCAACCCTTTGAAGTTGAGTCCGATATACTTGTAAAAATGGTTAACGAAAAAAAGATTCACTTTGAAAAAGAAAAGTACCTCCTGTTAACATACTGGGTGTCACCCCCCTATTTTGCGATTAACGATTGGTAGAGATCAACCAGGCGTTTTACACCCTCTCGCAATTGCTGCTCGTTCACATAGGAGTAGCTCAACCGAATCCACGAGGTTAGCTCCTTCAGTGGGTCGCAGATGGCACCCGGAACAAAGGAAAGAGACTGTTCCAAACTTTTGGCAAGGAGCAAGTCCATGGAGATCGTATCCGGCAGTTTCACCCATAAGTTGAGACCTCCTTTTGGGCCCATCCATTTCCAATCGGTAGAAGCCAATTCTTCCTCCATCATTTGTTTACGGATATGTAATGCTATCCGGAGCTTTTTCAGATGTTGTTGCAATCGTGAAGAAAAGAAATAATGCAGAAAGATCTTTTGATTCAACAAAGGCGTGCCGTTGTCGAATAAGGACTTCGCGGTCAAAAGAGTTTTCATCAAGACGGGACGGCATGCCACAACGGCAATACGTAGACCAGGAGCCACATATTTGCTGAAGCTTCGGATATAGATGGCACACCCTGCCGTGTCATAAATAAAAAGTGGTGAAGGCGGCTCTTGACCAAAATAAATATCGCGAAATGGATCATCCTCGACGAGAAGACAGCGATATTGTTCAGCAAGCTCAACCAACTTCTTACGCTGTTCCGATGGAACGATATAGCCGGTCGGGTTTTGAAATGTGGGATTCATGTAAAAGAGACGAGGTTTATACTGCTTCATATAAACTTCGACCTGTTCTAAATGATAACCATCCGGACCGATATCTACGGGAATGATCCGAGCACCTTGATAGCGGAACATATCAATGGCGGTACTGTAATAGGTTACCGGAGCTTCATGAATTTCCGATAGATGATGCTTTAGAAAATAGGAAGAAATGATGGGATCATCCAAATGTTCTGCTGCCAAGCTACAGTCGGGATGGACAAAATAGCCAGATTTATCTTTCACATATACTTTCCCGTTCTGTTTTAGTAATTGATAAGCCTTAAAGACGGTCAATCGATGGACGTTCAGTTCTTGGGCTAAGGACCGAACGGAGGGGAGTTTGTCATGTGCCTTCCATTCTCCAGATTCAATCCGGTTCAGGATATAATCATACACCTGCTCGAACAGACGATGGGTTTGACCTGCCAAACCCTGTACAGGAGATTTTGTTATCATCCTTGAGATCCCCCTTTCATCACGTGCCATGATAACCGGATTCTGTTCTATTCTAACATATCTGTTCTGTATTCCTTCCGTTATACTTGCAAAAAGAACCAGGGTTGTAAGGCAATGAAGATGTAAGGAGGAGCGAGGTATGATCCTAATTGGGTATGTTCTGATGTGCTTGATTTTTGGAACTACATTTTTGGCAATTAAGGTTGGAATTGATGCGGGAGCACCTCCGCTTTTTTCAGCGGGTCTTCGTTTTTTTCTGGCAGGCCTGATTTTGTTCCTTTGGATGGCGTGGAAAAAAGGGGCTGAGTGGTCGCTGCTGTTGAAAAAAGAGATGGTATTCACAGGAATGTGTTTAACGTTTGGCACGTTTTCCACCTTATATTGGGGTGAGCAATATGTCACTTCTGGAATCGCAGCGGTCTTATCCGCTACGGGGCCCATCATGATTTTATTGCTACAGATCCTTGTTCTTCGTAAACAGGCATCCATGAAATCCATCATGGGTTGTATCATAGGATTTATAGGCGTTGTCATTTTACTTTTACCTAATGTTTCCGTTCACATAAGCATGCTTTGGATGCTCGGATGTATCGTGATTTTGATCGGTGAAATCAGTTATTCGATGGGGGCCTTGTATTCGAAACATGTGATCCCACGTTTTTCGAATAATTCGTCGATTGCATTGAATGCAGCTCAGATGATGTATGGAGGAATTCTGCTACTGATTCTGTCGATGATTACGGAACGGGTGCATATGGAGGGGATGCTGAAGCTACATGCGATATTCTCACTCTTGTATTTAATCGTTTTCGGTTCCATGTTAGGACATAGCTTATTTTATTGGCTTGTGGCCAAAACGAATCCTGTATTTCCTTCCACTTGGCTTTATATCTCTCCCTTAATCGCCATGGGATTGGGGTTTTTCTTGTATCACGAAGCAGTTTCATGGGCATCGCTTTTAGGTGTTTTTGTCATTCTCATTGGCATCATTCTCGTAAATATGGATACGTTGCAACAGTTCATTCATAGAACCGATCCGATCTTCAAAAATGGTGGGAAACACCTCAAAAACCAGAATCCATGATGAAGCTCTTCGTAACGAGTGCCATCTATAGCTGGAAAAAGAAAAGCCATTGCCAGCACCACTAACATTCAATCCCCTTCTCGTTGGCCAAAAGATTGGAAGGGAAGATGGAAAGGATGCTGTCAATGACTCAAATTCATCCTATCAGACAGGAAAGTGGATTGAACTTATCACCACTGGCCGCCTCATCTCATGCGCCGCACTTTTTTGGCGGCGCATAGAGTGAACAAAGCGAACGATAATCACACGATCTGTTTTAACTCCAATACATCATTGAGAATGTAGTCAGCACCCAATTCTTCAAACTTTGCTCTTGCCTCCTGCCCGGTCAAACCGGTGAGGGTAGCGGCAAATTTGCAGCCGAGAGAGCGGGCGGCAAGGAAATCGGCTACGGAATCGCCGACGATCAGAATCTCGTCCCCATTTTTCAACGGTATCTCGTAATTCATGATTTCCGCCAAAGGCGTATCCGCCCCCAGAAAGCTGCGCAGATATTGGAACGGCTGCGGTTTGCTCAGCGGCGCGCGCTCCGGGTATTGTTCTTCCGCTGCGAGCACATCCGATGCGGTCGAGACCCTTCGAGGATTGAAGTAGGAGAAAACACCCATCTCTTCTAGCGGAACATGAGTTTCCAGCGTTGGCCGCCCTGTCGCGATCCCTAGCTCCACGCCCTTATCTTTCAGTTCTGCGAGCATTGCGGCAAATGCCTGGGGATTCACGATCGCAATTTCATCTTTGAGAAATCCTCTTTTTCCCGGTTGGCGCGTTTTTTCACCGGTCGTTTTTTCATAGAGCTCGTCACCGACATACCACTCTTGGAACGTTTCCTGGCAAATCACCCACAAGGAACTGTTGCGGGAAAACAATTCCGCAGATACGCCTGTTTCCTGCGTTAATAAAGTGTTTAGGTAAAGTAAAAGTTCGTGTTTTTGTGCCGTTGAAGCTTGAAACGTTTGCACAAATCCCGCATAATCGGGCGCAAAATCGCTGCCTTCCAGATATTCGCCCACCTGGCGCAAAGTGTCACGCGAGATTCCTTCCTGCGCGATCCGCTCCACCAATCCCGCATGTTTCTTATGTAAGAATGAAAGCGCACGGACAAACTGATACGAAAATTGTAAAAACACCATATCCCAGTTCGCATTGATTCCGCGGCTCTTCATAAAGTTAAGTACCTTATCGTCAGCAAAAACCTCTTTGCGAATCCTGCGGATCTCCTCTTCCTGCGGTTGAGGAGAGAACTCATCCCGCCCCCGCAGATATTGCGGACTATTGATCAATTCATGCACCGTAAGTGCGGAAGCGTCAAAATACCTTTCTTCACTCAACATGACGCCATCGACGTCGAAGAGAATCATGGTAAACATAAACGGCAGAACCTCCGAATGGTTTTCTCTCAGTATACCATGACATGCAAAAATGAGTCCTACCTTTTGCGAACTCTTCAAAAAAATTTATGAACAAAAAAGCAAGGAAGTATGGGCATCTGCCCGATCTTCACTTGCTTCCGGGAACGTATTTATTCCAGTGATAGACAACGTTTCTAACTACCAAGAAGTGTATGGACGGTGACAAACTCGTAACCCTGCGCTCTCAATCGATCGATGATTCTAGGCAGCGCTTTCACAGTTCCGTCTAGTTCACCTTTCTTCCCTGCCATACAGTGTTGCACGATAATCCCCCCGGGAGATACCTCCTGATTGACGAACGTAAGGATTTCCCGGGCGGAACTCCCTTTCCAATCGACTGTATCGACAGACCAGTCGATCACTCGATACCCGAGATTATGAATCTCCTTTATATCCTCGACGGTAGCTATACCATATGGCGGGCGAAACAAATCCGTCCTTTTTCCTGTAATTCTCTGAATCTCATCTTCTGCCTTTTGAATTTCTTGTTTCACTTTCGAGGTATTTAGAGAGTTGAAATTCATGTGATCCCACGTATGATTCCCTATGTCGTGCCCTTCACTGACAATCCTTTTTAACACTTCGGGAAACATCTTGGCTTCCTTTCCGACGATGAAAAAAGTCGCCGGAGCTTTCTTCTCGTGAAGAATGTCCAAGATTTTATAGGTGTAATAGTTATCGGGACCGTCGTCAAACGTCAATGCCACCCATTTTTTATTGGGATTCCCTTTGTAAAAAACAACACCGGGAAATAATTGCGACATATTTTGTATATGTTTGCGATGCTCTTCGTACGGCATTCGGTTGGCCGCTTCCAACCATTCCTTATAGTGAATCTGCTGAACTTTGGCACGCTGATTCGGTTCCCGCATGACCTGACCTCGCGTACACGCTGTTATATCCAATAGTAAGATCATGAGGAGTGATATGAGCAATAATCTGTATCTGTTTTTCATAAAATGCCTCCTGAATCAAAATCATCATGAATTCAAGAGGTATTCTGCTCAACTTCATGGTTTTCATTCAGTGATCGTCTGATCATGATTCGCCCCAATCACATTCGTTGTTCAATCTGTTTGTTGATCCGTGGACAACTGGACAGACTATCAATCGTTAACGTATTTCCTTTATAGAAGGAGGGCGTCAAGTGCTGATATTGATCTATAGCGCCATTTTACCAGCCATCATTTTGATGTTTTTGATTTACGGTATTGATCAACGAAATCTGGAACCTAAGCATGAAGTTGTGCGGATGTTTATCATGGGAGCTCTTGTCCCTTTCCCTGCCGGACTCGTTGAACGTCAACTGCTCGTAAGCAGAGCCTTGCATCCAGATCACCACGGTCTCTACCCGATTTTGTTCACGGCTTTTTTTGTAGCGGGTATGGTGGAAGAGTTTTTAAAAGCGGGATTTTTCCAAAGAGGGATCTACCGCCATCGTGAATTTGAAGAGCCCATCGACGGAGTCGTATATGCCGTCGCTGTCGCGCTAGGGTTCGCGATGGTCGAAAATGTTTTATACGTAACAAGCTATGGTCTCACCGTCGCGTTTTTGCGATCCATCACAGCGATTCCCGCGCATATGCTTTTCGGTATTGCGATGGGATATTATTTTTCGCTTGCAAAAATGGGAATCGGTCCTATCCATCGGGCTTATATCATTCCTGCTTTCTTACATGGAATCTATGATTCGTTCGCCATGATCGGCGGAGTCTGGGGAAGTTTGGCGCTTCTTTTGTTTTTACTCTTTTTGATCGGCTTAAGCTTTAAATACATACGGCGGTTGAGACATGCGCCTATGTTCTAGCTATTTGGAATCATCTACGCGTAAAGAGTGTGATCATGCGTTTGTACCGGTTTCATATGGAACATATATGTAAAACTCCCCTGCGAATGCCAGGGGAGTTTTCCTTTACATGGATGTATTATTTTTGTAAGTGATACGGTACAGTGGTAATCACAACGTCTTTGTTTCTCAATAACCAGGCACGCAAGAGCAGGGCACTTTGATTATGCAAGAAATAGTGCCACCATTTTCTCGGAATAAATTGCGGAATGATGATGTGAACATGATCCGGCCTCCCTTCTTTCGTTTCCATCCGTTTAAGAAAACGGGTGATTGGACCAAGGAGAGACCTATATTCGCTCTTGAGCGTGATCAAACGGCAAGGAGAACCCCAGTCCTCCCATTTCTGTTCCATTCGTTCAATATCCTGTTCGTTAAACCCCACGTATACAGCAACCACATCGGTGTTGAGACTCTGCGCAAACGATATCGTATTGAGTACAACACGGTGGATCCCCGAGATGAGCACAATGGTTAGTATGTGATGGGAACTCGGTTTATGAGTTTCAAAATCAATGCGCAACTCATTGGCCACTTGGTTATAATGACGTTTTATACCTAAGCAACCGAAGATGATTGCGGGCAAGACGATGAGTACAATCCATGCCCCTTCTGTAAACTTCGTTGAAGCGACAACGATCAAAACACTGATGGTCGTAAGAGCGCCAATGGCGTTCATGGACATTTTTACCTTCCAGTAGGAACCTTTCACGCGGATCCAACGGCGTACTAGACCGATCTGTGCGATGGTAAACGACACAAATACACCGATCGAATAGAGCGGAATCAGAGCTTCCGTCCTCGCTTCAAATCCAATGATTAACAGGGATGCAAGAGCTGTTAAAATCAGCATTCCGTTCGAATATCCCAAACGGTCGCCACGAACCGTCAAGGCACGCGGCAAAAATCCGTCAGACGCGACAAGCGCCGCAAGTTGCGGGAAGCCCGTGAACGTAGAATTGGCGGCCAAGATAAGAACGATAAATGTAGACCAGATCATGATTTGATAAACGATACTATGTCCAAAATAGACGCCCGCTAATTGAGATAACATGGTATTCTGCGGATTCACGGAGATTCCCTTGACATAAAGTTCATAAGAATAACCCAAGAGCGTAGCTCCGGTGATAAGACCGAGAGCGATATAGGCTTTTACGGCATTTTTCGTGGCAGGATCGCGAAAAACCGGCACCGAGTTGGAAATGGTTTCGATCCCTGTGAGCGATGAACACGCTGCACTAAATGCTTTGAGGATCAAAAGTGTTGTCAATCCCTTTGGCATGACCCCAAACGGCGGAGTTGACGGCTGTACAAAACCGTGTTGGAACTGATCAGAAATTCCCGTGAGGATGAGAATCCCCATGCAGATCATGAAAAAGAGAGTAGGCCATGCAAATACCGTGGCGGATTCTGAGATTCCCCTCAAATTCACGATTAGAATCACGATCACACAAAGAACGGAAATGGTCGTCGCATGTGGCGCAATCACCGGATAAGCGGAAGCAACAGCTTGCACACCTGCCGACACCGAAACGGCTACGGTCAGGACGTAATCGACCAGCAAGGCACTGGATGCGATCAACGAAACCCAAGGTTTATCAAAATTTTCCTTTGCGATCGTGTAAGCCCCTCCACCATTGGGATACGCCATCACCCCCATGATATAAGAGGCGATCAAGATTCCGAGAAGAATCACGGTGGCTATCGTGATCGGTAAAATTAACCACTTCACATCAGATCCCAGGGAAGCCAATTCTGTCATACCGGCTTCGGGACCATACGCAACCGATGAATAGAGATCCGCCGCCAATACGAGCAATGCCATAAACCAGAAAAGTTTATTATGTTTCGCGTACAGTTCCTTCGTTCGCATCGGCCGCCCGATGATGATCCTCTTCAAGCTGCTGAAATTGGATATGGCAAACAGGATAGCCACGACCGCGGCGATAACGAGAAGAGGATGAAGCAAATGACTATGTACCATCGTGAAAAACGCTCTCCCTTCACTGGGTGATCCCATGTAGTTTTCCCAATTGCTGCTCTAAAAAAAGCAAAAAACGACCACGAAGGGTCGTTTGACGTCATTCGACCGCTTCTGCAGATCGCCTACGAAGTTAGCTGACGGGTTCGGGCGGCAGAAGAACACCCTACCAAATCATTTGGATTCACCCCACAAATTGGGTCCTCCGCTCTGTCTTCACAGATTCGGCGTTTTGCAAATGTTGATATTCATTATATCCCTCAAAGAAGGGAAAGCAATTCGTCCCGTTGGTGATTTATAGCGATTTTGACCAAGAAAAAACAAACTTTACATAAGCGTATGATCTTTGCTCTTATTACCTCTGATTTTTACGTAATTCCTTTAAAAGATGCGATATCACTTATTTTTGTACTTGAGCTTTCACCTGGGGAGAAGAACCAGCTAGCGATTTGTCCGCCTCCGTACTTCCTGTTGTTTTTGCTGCAGGCGGCGAGACGGTAGCATTAGCCTGTTTCATGTTGCCTGGAGACTCTTTGGATGTATTGCCGTGGGGTCTCTTCATTTCATTGTTTGACGTGGATGATGGTTTCTTTTCCTCAAGATGTTGATGGTTATCAACTTTTGGATTCGGCTGATGAACCGCGACAGCCGGTATGACGACCGAACCGTCCGGACGGTACAATCGATCATTCATGTAACGCCAGACTCCTCCAAAAGAACTGGTTATATTCATCGTATCGGAAAGCTCGTCATAATCAATGCGTGAGATTTGAATATCTCCCAATGGCAATTGACGGATTCCGCTTACCGCGTCATACTTGTAAATTTCATTCATCGAGCCGTTTTTCATTTCAATATACAAGTATTCCATGTACGGGGAAAAAAAGGTGTTCTCAACCGTCCGATGATCTCCAAACCATTCGTAGATCAAATAGGGTTTCGCTTCATGCAATGGCAGTAAATAAGCGTCCAAATAAGAGCCTTGGACAAAATATAATAGAGTGTTCGTATTTCCCAGCCATTTCAGATAGGATACCTGCCCTACCGTTTGTTGAAAAATGGTTCCTCCCTTTCCGGCTATCGTCAGTGTATCCTTTGTTGTATAAGCCATATACTGTTTATCTTGGCTGTACATCACTTGCTCAGCGTTATTTGGGGGCATGACGGTTACTGTTTCTTGTTCCTTGGTTGTTGTATTCCTTTCCATTACCGGGGAAATGGGAGGCTGCAAAAACTTATCGATCTCATGGAGTGTCACCAGTTGGATCAACGTAAACAAGGTAAAAACTCCTGTCCATATAGATATTTTTTTGTTCATCCTCCACTTTTTTCTCATGTTTTATTTCCCCCATCCACGACGAAGCTTGTCGCCACGTATCTTTCTCCAAGGGGATTCGACGGAGGCACAAGAAATTGATTCTTATAATAAAGCTCGGAACTGTATCCTCCATCCAGATTGGCCGCCACATAAGCTCCATGCTCCAACATCACTTGCTCGCAATCGAGCAAGCTTGCGCCAATTCCACCATTCCCCCGCCCTGAGAGGGCAAGTAACAAAATCGCTCCATCGCTGCGTTGACCAATTGCGGATCTCGGCGCGAAGCCCCAGGATCCATCGGTCGCCTTTAAAAAAGGCTTCCCGTCGCGAACCAATTCCGGCCCGAATGAGACCGCATCTTCGATCCCAATTGTTCGAGCTCTTGAAACGTATATTTGCCGACGATCAGTGCGCCGCTTTTCGTGATTCCAATAACAGGTTCGCGGGAGGTT
This sequence comes from Collibacillus ludicampi, assembly GCF_023705585.1. Classification (NCBI taxonomy): domain Bacteria; kingdom Bacillati; phylum Bacillota; class Bacilli; order Caryophanales; family Alicyclobacillaceae; genus Collibacillus; species Collibacillus ludicampi. Next base: position 2,026,068 of record NZ_BOQE01000001.1, on the reverse strand, counting down.
TTATCCCCACATATGAATTTTCCTCGTGAAACGGTAATACCGAGCGGTATACCGCCCGTACCATGTCCGCCGTCAGAAAATCCTCCAGCATTAATACCGGCGATCGAACCGGAATCTTTCACCATTTCACTGACTGTTTCCCCGACAGAGTTTAAATGTTTTGTCACTGCCACATGTACGCGTTTTGGATCATGAACGATCAATAAACTGCCGGAATATTTGGCCGTTTGGATCGGAACCACTTCGATTTCGTCATCGTGAATGTTCGCAAAGTCGCCGGCCGGCAACGTTCCCCGATCCATCGTATCGAAGGAAACAGGACGGTACTTTGCCAAGGTAGCTGCCGAATAAAAAGGAGTGATGACCCAAGGATGTCGGCTTGTGAGTATGGCACCTATCACTGCACTGCGCAGATTTTCAAATGGTCCATACAGGACGAGTGCAACTGTTGAAGTGATCATATAGATGATCATGACCATGGTGATGGTAATGATAGATCCCATGCGAGTGTTTTTGTTTTTTAAAGGAAATGATGAGTGTTCCTTTTTCTTGGATGTAAAAAGCAAAACGATCATCTCCTATGTCGGACAGGCACCTAAAAAACAGCTTTTCGCCCTAAAGTATAGAGGACGAGCTTACAAAAATCTAGGTTAACTATTTTAAAAAAATAGAGTTCAGAGAAAAAATTGGCTGGAATCAATCTTACCTGTACGGCAGCGGCAATACATGCAAGCATTTCTGTGCCGGACTCACCTCCTTCTAGCGAATGTGACGCTCATCACAATGAGAAGAGGTTAAACTTTTTATAATCAGTGGTATCCCGTTACCACATCCCGAGGAGGAGATTATAAATGAACGAATTTGCAGCCACGGTTCGCGCGCCGGAATATCCGCCTTATTTGAAACACAAGGTGATTTTTGAAACATTTGAGAAATTGAAGCCCGGAGAAGCCATGCTACTGATTAACGACCATAATCCGATTCCTCTTCGATACCAGTTTGAATCGATCATCCGGGGCAATTCACTTGGGAATATCTCGAAGAAGGACCCGACCTATTCCAGGTAAAAATCGAAAAAAAATAAGGAGGTCCCTACCATGGCGAAAGTTACCGTTCTCGACGAGAAAACGATCAGGATTGTAGTGGACCTCGATGATGCCATCGCCATGATTCGTGAGGCAGAGCAGCATGTGGAGCTCTATGCCAAAGACATTACGACCATTTACGAGAAAATGCCAGAGTTTCAATTCGTTTATTTTTGTTTTTACGCCTATGACAGCGCCGCCCTGTTTGAACACATGCTGGGCATCGATCCGAAGCAGTATTTGTCTTTTTCGCTCGATGCGCCCGATGCTTTCTTCTATGCTCTTTACGGCGGAATGGCGGCTCTGTACGAATCGGCAAAAGCAGCGCTCCGTCCCGTTGTGATGGATCAGCCACAGTAAGGAGATGATGACAATGGGAGCTGCCCCTCAAACTGTGGAATTGGACGTCCGCCCTCATTTGCGCAAAAAACTTGAGCCTTTTCAACTGATAATGGATACGGTCAGAACGCTTGATCCTGCAGATACGTTCATTTTGCACACGACCTTCAAACCCGTTCCGCTGCTTGGACTCATGAGAGCGAAAGGTTTTGCTTACAAGACGGAGCAGTTGGCAAAAGACCATTGGAAAGTGACATTTGTTCCCAAGAGCCGAAAAAAAGAATTGAAGGAGAAAGAATGGGACGAAGGCAGTTTCCCCAACAAGGGACAAACCATCGCTCCGATGGAGGTGAACGCCGATTCTCCGCGGACGATTGAGTTAGATAACCGAGGACTTGAGCCACCGCAGCCGATGGTCCGCACCCTAAAAGCTTTGGAAACATGCCGGAAAGGTGACCGGGTCGTCATTCATAACGATCGGGTTCCCGTGTTTTTGCTCGAAGAGTTGACGGCACTCGGGTATCCGTATACTATCGAGGATCAACCAGATGGATCGGCGCGGGTTATGATCCAAAAAACGTAAAGGAGGGCTCTCTCATGTTCCTCCTTCCTTTTCTTTTTATCGCAACGGGGCTTGTCTCTTTCGCCCTGTTCAATATCACGACGCTTTTGCAGTTCGCCGGTTGGATCACTCATCAGCCGCGAAGCCCGGCGGGATGGTTTCACGTTCATTTGCTGGTACTCGGTTGGGCGACGATGATCGCTATGGGAGCGGTGTATCAGCTCATACGCGTTGTACTCCAAAAGGACGTGTTCAGCCGTACATTGGGGTATGTCCACTATGTGCTGTATACCGTAGGCACCGCCGGTTTGCTTGTCGGGTTTGCCGCCGGGCAAGCACAATGGATCGCCATCTTCGCCACACTGGCCTGGATCGGTATCGTCCTGTTCGTCGTGAATATCACGCTGACACTGATCCAGGCTGCAGAGTGGAATCTGATCACTCTCAGTACATCGTGCGCGCTTCTCTTCCTCTTTCTGACAGGTCTGATCGGGCTCCTCATGGGTCTCAATTTCGCCTTCCAATGGTGGCCCGCTTGGCATGAAAGACTGTTTTACACCCATATCTGGATGGGAACGATCGGGTGGTTTGGGTTGTTGATCACAGGATTCAGCTACAAAATGTTGCCGATGTTTTATTTGTCGCACGGTGTATCCAACCGAACGTCATACGTCGTTTTATTCTTGTGGAACGCCGCCGTCTTTACGGGAGCCGTCGCCTTCCTGACGGCCGCACCCATTCCTGCTGTCCGTGCGGCTGTCGGTTTGTTGACATTAGCGGTGTACGCATACAACATGCATATCACGCGTATCCGTAATGCGCGTCACAAAAAAAGTCCTGGCGCAGGCGTTTTGGCGGCCGTCTACAGTGCGCGGGCGCTTGCCGTAATCAGTACGGTCGCACTCGCATGCACTCTGTTCGCTCCCGAGCGGGTAATGGATGAAAGGGCGATTGTGATCATCGTTTGGGCTTACCTGTGGGGATGGGTCGCCTTAACGATTCTCGGATATTTATCGAAGATCGTACCATTTCTTTGGTGGACGCACAAATATGGGCCTCATGTCGGCAAAGGGAATATCCCAACGATGGCCGATCTGCTGAAAGACCGTTGTGTCGCTTATGGGCTGGCTGCTATCGCAGCAAGTCTGGTCGTTCAAATTGTCAGTCTTGGATTAAACAACATGGTATGGACGCAATGGAGCGGCGTTGCGCTTTCTCTTTTCTCGCTGTTCTATGTGTGCATGATTGCGAAAGTGTTCACCCGTTAGGCAGATCAGATCTTGAGTAGGGAAACCTGGTATGAATACGAGAGGTGGTTTGTATGGAGACTGCAGATATTCGCAAGTTGTTGAAACAGGTATACGACCCCGAACTCGGCATCAACATTATCGATCTTGGACTCGTGTATGAGATTCGCAATGAGGATGGGGACGTTTATATTCGCATGACGCTGACGACACCAGGCTGCCCGATGCACGATACCATTGCCGGCGGTGCCGAACGGTTGTTGCGGCGTCAACCGGGTATTCGCTCCGTCAAGGTCGACGTCGTCTGGGATCCGCCATGGTCACCCGACAAGATGTCAGAGGAAGCGAAAACGCGTCTTGGCTTCTAATAAGCGATCCTTTACATGGCAACACCGTCCCTCAATTATGGGACGGTGTTTTTACGTTGTTACTCGGGCTCTCCCTTTCACTACAACCGTTTTCATTTTTACATTCCGGCCTACTCTATTTCATTACGGGTCAACTGATTGGTTTGTCAGAACGCTCAGAGCATCACGGACTTTTCGGGCAAAAGCCAGCGGGTGGTCAATCGATTCAAAGTGGATAAACATCAACCGCGGCTTTTCGAATAACCAGTGATTGTGTAATGCCGTAACCTTAATTCCATGTTGACGGAGTTTAGAAACAAACGGGTTAATCTCTCGTTGCAAGATTACGGTTTCCCCTTGACATAAAGCCCGCCCTCTTGCATCTCTTGATTCAAACGTGAAAGCCTGTGGAACCGTCAGAAACGATTTCGACTTCCTTCCCAAAATCCTTGCTTTAATGTTAAGACGGGAACGGGTTGCAGTACACCGTTGATGACAGATGGTTGAGCACCTAAAATTCTAGCAAATTCTCTACATAACCTACTAACAGCCATTCTTATCCCTCCCTTTTATAGATAAGCTATGGAAGGATAGAAGTTTTTGATTCTGACGCTAGTCAATTATTAAAAAAAGTATAGGGTGATCCGATCTCTTTTTCGTTATTGGAAGGTGAGAATTTTGCACTCGATAGACGGTCGTTTATGCTGGCGACGCAGAGGAGATAGTGCCCTGCGACCAAGTCGATTCAATTCGCGACGAAGTCCGGTTCCTAACTCATTTTCCAGTCTTGTGATATCCTGAGGACTCCCGATCAGTTCTGATAATCGAATATTCGTATCGGGGGTTGGACAGTTTCGGCCGGCGGTATAACAAAACAGCGGAAAGCTCATGTTTATCACTCGGCTCCTTCTCTTTTTGATGGATTTATAGTTATCTTATGTCCTTCCGCGAAACGGTGTTGTCATCAGTATACAGAGACAAGCCTTTTTTCAGAAATATATGTATTTGACTGAGAGCATGAGCCTTTTGGTATTCGTACCATTAGAGTAGCGTATATGAAGAGGGGGAAGTACGATGGCGGTTTTAACCGAATCGGAATTTATCAGGGAATCAATCAATGAAAATCTGTTCTGGTTACGCATCATGAAGGAGCATGCGCTGTTCATGTCTGAAGGATTTGATCGAAACGATAAGGATTTAATCCGGGAGGCGGATCAGTTCTTCGACATGTTTGACAGGCGATTGACGGAAACAAGATCGTTGCGCCTGGATGCCGATGTTGTACGCCGATTCAATGAGGGGAGCATTTCATTGACGAGACGCTTTCGAGACTTCAAGTCAAAAGTTCTCTTGTTGATCATCACTTGCAAAATCAGGGGCTTTAACTTTCCACTACTCATTGATCACACTGCCCGCGAAGCCGGGTATTTTGTTCTCACACTTGAAAATCTGAATGCAGGGAAGTCCGAACCTCTTGCAGATAAGATTGTAGATGAAAATGTATTTTGGCTTCGGATCATGGCCGACCATAGTAAATTTATTGCCTCGTTACTCGATCCATCGGAGAGAAAGCTGGTGACAGTCGCAAGCACATTCTCTGATGAGTTTGATCAACTGTTAGCCCAAGCTCGCGATCTCGAATCTATGGTGAAGCAGACAGAACCTTCGTTCTTCCAAACACTCACCCGCTTCACGGGAGATGTTCAGTCGGCAACCACCGATCTGCGTAACTTTAAGAAAGATGCACGTGATCTGATCCGACAATGCAAAGTTTTAAGTCTGATCAATCCAATACTGGCCGATCATGTTACTCGTGAAGCGAATAAGTTTCTCTCCATTCTTAATGACCTATCGAAGCGTGCGGATAGAGCTTCGGTCTTGATCGAGGAGTAATTTTTTTCGTTGTCGATTTTTCCTTTCCTTTTTTAGTAAATTTGATGTGTATTTAGGCGGTTGTTTGCATAAATAGATGGCAAACTCAACAATTCTCTTCGCTATCTTTTGAGAACGTGGATCGGCTTCTTCCATCTTTAAAAAAGGCTTGGCATTTGCTTCGAGAAACCAGAAACGCCTGTTTCGGTCAAGAATCATATCAAGCCCTAATTCCCCTATAGTCCCCGGAAGAACAGAATCGAGATGATGGGCACAAGCAAGTGCATGTTTGCGTAACGTGCTTCGTTCGGCTTGAGTGAGTAAATCTTTTAGGGGATGTCCGTTAGCCCCCGCATGTATGTTGGAAACGATTTGTCCGTGAGCGGCAAGACGAGCGAATTGATTGGTGATCACAAATTTTCCGTTGCCGTTTTTTTGAACCAAGATGCGAATATCAAAGGGATGGCGGTTGTACTCAGCACGTGAAATCCCCTGTTGTATGAGATAATGCTCGGTCGATAGCAGTTCTTTCAAGAAGGATACCAATTCCGTTTCTCCTAGTTGATCCATTGAAGAATGATCACTGGATTCCAGAGTAAAGCCAAACGGTTCCTTAACCAGACGATAAACACCTCTCCCCAAGCTTCCTGCATCCGGCTTTAACCAAACCTCTTCCCAGTCAGATGCTCTCCGAATGACGCTTTGAGCTTTAACGACCATCTCGGTTTTAGGAAGGAGCAAGTCTTTAGGGAGATCTTTCTTACATTGGGAGTAAATCTGCCATTTGGAGAAAAACCCGGTACGATTGAACATTCGTCCACCCGTATACTTGAGAATGGATCGTTTGAAATTGATGTAATCGGGATCAGTTTCAAGAGAACGTAACGGAATTCGATCGTAAACCACATGCGGGAATGGGACAAAAGATTCAATCCATGTGTTGCCTTGAAAGGAGTACGCACGTAGTTTTCCGTTTGTGTTGCCCAGATCTTGAGGAAAAAAAACGTAACAACCAATTCCTAATGAGTATGCAGCCTTATGGATCGCTTCAAAGAACGAGGTCTGTAAACCGAAAGGACGGTCTTTACTTTCATCCCCCTGCCATACAGAGAGGATCCCGAGAATCGGTTTCATGGAGGAACACCTCTCACAAAAGTCTTGTTATTCATTGTTATGCGAAACTCATTGCATGATTGATTCTCATATGAAGTTTTGAACAGCTAAATATTCATTTTCAAAGATGCGTACGGTAAGGGAGTTATCTATGGGGAGGATCGTTTCATTCAGTCTACACATAAGCAGCCTAAACCTTTAACGTGAGGTTGAGGCTGCTTCAAAATGAGTGCTTGGGTGGGTGTATCGCTTTGCGCTTGGGTTCGATGAAGGTCGTCATTGAGGCATATGCTTTGCGCTCATGCTCCGTGGAGGTCGTCTTGCATGGAATAATAAACAAATGTTGCAAGACGACCTCCAAGGTCGCTATTATGCGCAAAGCATATGGCCTCTTGAACGGTTTAAGGAAGCGGAACGACCTTCAACTCACCTCTGCGCTGCAAAGCGATACAACCCACCCAAAAGATACTCCGTTGCATTAGGCAGCTTAAATCTCTCTTCCCACACAAGAAACTTATCATCTTCTGATGGCGCCGTCGCTTGCGGCATGGAGGGCTACATTGAAAGTTGATTGTGATTTATATCACAACTCGGATGATTTCCCCACTCTATTATGAATGTACAAAGCTTCCGATTCGGTTCGCGTATCGAGTACTGCCTTCACAGTCAGTACTTTTTGAACTTGTATCAGGGCAATAACAACCTTTTGACACTCCTGGGAATCACTCGCGATAGGTTAAATTATCAATGTTTATTATGGAGGAAAACTGATAATACGATGCCTTTCATACCCATGCGTGTAGTCAACATTCGGGTTGAAGCCGAATCGAAAGCCAGAAAACCATCGACACGCTTCAAAGGAGGATTCAGATGAAAGTCTATCATTTAAACTTTACGGAATCGTTTATCCGACCCGTGTTGGATAACGGGGTGTCAAAAGTGGTTCAATTCTCCTTTTCGAAAGGGAAGGTTCTGGAGAAACATAAGACATCCAGTGATATTTTGGTATTCGTGCTGCAGGGTAAAATCCGATTCAAGGCAAACGAAGAAGTGATCCTACAATCTGGCGATATGGTAAGCCTCGAAAAACATGTAGAGCACTCGATCGAAGCGATCGAGGAAAGTCTGGTGGTGCTGGTACTCACCCCGAGTCCAGTATCCAATCAGGAAATAGGAAGCGAACCAAGAAAAAGTGTTGAGAACAGTTCGAACGCGAAAGCGGCTGTCTCCCCGCAATTATGGTCGTTTGTCGAAGAACATGCGGAACTGCTGGAAGTGTTAGACCGGACGGCAGGCGGTTATCATGCTGAAACCTACGACCTAGCAGACAAAATGGTTCATGAAGAGCTTAACAAACATTTTCGTTACGAAGAGGAAATCTTATTTCCGCTTTTGGGGAAATATATCGGGACAAATGCAGGCCCGATCGCGGTCATGCTTTCCGAACACAAGATCATCCGGGACAACCACGAGACCTTTCGGAAGCGTCTTCAAGATTTGAAAAATCATAAGGGCAGTGAGTCCGACGTAGTACAGGCGTTCAAGCCGTTGGAAAGTGTATTACGGGCACATATCATGAAAGAAGACAACGTATTATTCCCTATGGCGAGCAGTGTCATGTCGGAAGAGGATAAAAATGAGGTCGCTCGCAAAGTGAATGAGGAAAAACAATTGTAAATTATATCTTTTCTCGAAAAACAATCATGTTCCGACCGGGTGTCAATAGACTCCACAAACAATAGAATCAATAGCCTCAAAAAAGAGCCTGGTTCAATCACTTTTTTGAAACAGGCTCTTTCTTTGCTGAATTTTGTCTAGTTTGTGAAACAGATCACAAAGTGTGATTCTTATCACACCAGAACCACTGATTTCAAAGAATAATGGATATAGACACAGAGATAAAACAAGAGGAGTTACATCCAAAAGAATTATTAGGATAAGGAGGCCATATCCGTGTTTTGTTATCAATGTGAGCAAACAGCGATTGGCGGTTGCAAAGTTGTCGGCGTATGTGGGAAAAATGAAGATCTGGCAAGCATACAAGATACGATTATATTTGCTCTTAAAGGAATCGCTGCATATGCAACGCATGCAAGGGAATTGGGATACACGGATCCCGAAGTTGATGCGATTACACATGAGGCTTTATACTTCACATTAACAAATGTAAACTTTAATTTACAAGAGCATATTGATATGGCCATGAAAGTGGGTTCAGCCGCAATCAAAGTGATGGATTTGCTGGATCGTGCACATACAGAACGGTTTGGTATCCCTCAGCCTATTACTGTCACGCAAAATAAAATCGAAGGGAAATGTATCGTCGTAACCGGTCATAATTTATTTGCCTTAGAAGAATTGCTGAAACAAACGGAAGGCAAAGGCATCAATATTTATACTCACTCGGAGATGCTGCCTGCCCACGGGTATCCGGAATTGAAAAAATATCCTCATTTAAAGGGCAACATCGGGAAGGCATGGCATGATCAACGAAGATTGTTTGAAGAATTCCCCGGTGCCATATTGGCAACCACCAATTGCGTGATGCCGATAAAAGGAACCTACTCCGACCGATTCTTCTCCTATGAAGTAGCAGGTTTGGAAGGCGTGACGAAAATCGAAAATAATGATTTCACTCCACTCATCGAAAAAGCTTTGCAATTGCCATCGGCAAATATCGACTCGGATCAGACGCTGGTCACCGGCTATCACCACCAAACGGTGATCGGTTTGGCACCGGAAATTATCTCGGCCGTAAAAGAAGGCAAGATTCGAAGATTCTTTGTGATCGCCGGTTGTGACGCTCCCGGACGGGGTGGTAATTATTATCGGGAATTAGCTACGTTGCTTCCTAATGATACGGTCATTTTAACCACTTCCTGCGGGAAATTTCGTTTTAACGACATTGATTTTGGAACCGTAGGAGATACGGGTATCCCGAGATATATCGATTTGGGGCAATGCAATAACTCCATTTCCACTGTAAAGATTGCCCGTGCGTTGGCTGACGCTTTCCAATGTGAAATCAACGAGTTGCCCGTCAGCATTGTATTGTCTTGGTTTGAACAGAAAGCCATTGCCATATTACTTGGATTATTCAGCATAGGAATCAAAGATATACGAATTGGTCCGAAAGCTCCGGAATTTTTAACACCAGGTGTGTTAAACTTCTTGCAAGAAACATTTAATCTTAAGCTCATCGGAGACGCTCAAGAAGATTTGGCTGAGATGCTTGCCATGTAACTTTCTCTGTACCTAATGAACGGAATGACGGTGCACCATTTTTGTGGATGTGTCCGACGATGAAGCGATCGGTCTCCTCCGCAATACAATGGTGCACTCTTTTCGAAAGAGAATTGGAATTCGAGGGATATAAATGAACGGTATACATGTCTTGTTTACTCTCCATATTGTTTCTGCCGTAATTGGCATTGGACCCATTTTTATCTACCCGTTTCTCATTGGTTCTGCGAAGACAGTTTCTCAGCTTCGGTTTGTTTTCCGGATCATTACGAAAATCAATATTTTTCATTCCATAGGAAGCACGACTTTAATTGGAAGTGGAGTTTGGCTGATGATTGAATTGAATACAGGTTTTCATATGATGTGGTTAAATCTCTCTCTATTGCTTACAGCACTCCTGAGTGTGATTGTCTTCCTTTTTGTTGCCCCCTGTACAAAAAAAATGAGAGAAATTCTTAAAAACGCAGAAGGTGAAGAAATTCCCCAAGCGTATTATGAAGTGAAGAAACGATGGAATGCATGTCAGTCTATTTTGTATACGGATATATTGTTGATTCTGATTTTGATGGCGACCAAACAATTGTAGAGCCAATCTTCAGTATATAAAGTCCTGCCGGATCCAATCGGAGTCGGTTCCACTCGGCACGCAGGCGCGCCAGTGCTTCCTGTGGCGTTTCATCCCCCAAACGAAACGTTCCGTAATGCATAGGGATAAAATATTTCGCTCCGACATCGAGATACGCGCGAACCGCCTGTTCCGGGTTCACATGCTGTACCGACAGCAACCATTCCGGTTCGTAAGCACCGATCGGCATCAACGCATAGTCGATCTCATATCGCTGGCCAATCTCGCGAAACCCTCGAAAATATCCGCTATCACCGGCGAAATAGACAGTTTGCTCCCCTTCGATGACGAACCCTCCCCAAAGGGATGTGTTCGTATCATTCAAGGTGCGTTTCGACCAGTGTTGTGCAGGAACGAAGTGAAAGAGAATGTCTCCCATCCGGTAATGTTCCCACCAATCCAGTTCGGCAACGCGGGAAAATCCTTTCGCCTCCATTTTCCTTTTCAACCCGATGGGAACAAGAAGTTGAAAATCCCCGTTCAATCGTTTTAATGTGCCATAATGAAGGTGATCATAGTGACTATGGGAAATGAGTACCACGTCGATGTTCGGCAGTTCGTCGAGCGGTAAGCCGGGGGGTGTGAGCCTTTTTTCTAATCCCATGCGTTTCGCCCACTCTGGATCGGTCAAGATGGACAATCCGTTCATCTGGATGAGAAAGGTTGAATGGCCCACCCACGTGATTGTGGTATCTTCCCGGTTTTTCTGCAGATAAGAGACGAGAGGATGGGGCTCTTGTTCGATCTCGTAAGTGTCCTGTTTCAGTTTATGTCGCCTGTCCCGTCTCCATTTCAGAAAATCGCGGAACGTCTTATCGGTTGTGACCCCATCCAAATTTTCGTACCGTTTCCTCATCTCCCTGCCTCCTTACACTTCCATCATAAACTTGAATTTCCCTATAGATGTTTAGGTAAAATATTCAATGGTTGCTTGAGGAAAATATCGTTCAACCAGGTCGTGAAACAATTCCCGGATCTCTTCTTGTTCATCATCGCGATAGACGTATTTGCCGCGCCCGTAACGGCCCCACTTGTACTTACGCTCTTCTTCGTTCATCTCCAATTTCGTTTTCGGGTACCTCTTTAGAATGACATGTTTCGCCGTTTTCGTAAACCTGTGTTGAATCAATTCAAATGTCAGGTTTTCATGGGAAGCGCCGTCAAGTTCTTTGGCCAGCCTCTCCATCAATTCCCGGTACCCTTGTTTCCATCCCTCGAAACGGATGATCGGCGCGACAATAAAGCCGAGGGGATATCCGGCGCGTGAGACTTTACCAGCCGCAATGACTCGTTCTTCAAAAGAAGAAGTAGCCGGTTCGAAGTTTTTAATCACATAAGCGGCATTCACGCTGAAACGGAAACGCGTATGACCCCGATGATCCGCATCCAAGAGTGAATCGACCGTATCGTATTTCGTGACGAATCGCAACCTGCCGAATTCTTCTTTACCCATGAATTCAATGACTCTCTTTAAATTTCCTGTGAGCGGTTCGAGACTGACGGGATCCGATGTACATGCAGCTTCAAACCGGGTGATCTCCGGAGCCCTTTCATCAATATATTTCTTTGCCGCTTCCAGTATCTCATCCATATTCACGTAGACGCGAACATAGGGCTTACTCCCCATCGTGGTTTGCAAATAGCAATAGTGGCAGTGTCCCATACATCCTGTTGAGATCGGAAGGGCATACTCGGCGGACGGTTTCGAACTGTCAAATTCAAGCGTTTTGCGAACACCGACAACAAGTGTTCGCTTCGAGATTTTATATTTCTCCCATTCGGTATTCCCAGGGATCCCGGTGACCCGATTATGACTGGTCGTGCGGCGAATTTCCACTCCCATTTTCTTCAGTTTTCGATAAATGGAAACCCCTATCGGATAATCGAGTGCAGCCGGTTCAAAGAATGCCAGATCAGGTTTAAAGATTTTCACTGAGTCCCCTTCTTTCCTTCTACTGTATACTTCCTCCTTAGATTCCCTCCCCATTCTTGAAAATATCAATCGGGATGCGGGTATCTATGCGTTTCAGTCATAAAAAAACAGGTTGGAGACATTTCGCTCCAACCTGTATCCATCATCTTTATGAAACTTTAACGGTATGTTCGATCGCGTGTTCCGATTTGTATACTTCAATGGTCTCGTTTACATTTTGATTGTTCGTTCCATTTAATAGCAGATTCAGAAGGATCGCCGCGATACTTCCCGTGACAATTCCGCTTTCCATGATCAATCGGATACTCTCCGGGAGATGTGAGAATACATCCGGTGAAATCGAGACACCCAAACCGAGACCCACAGATGTAGCGACGATTAACATGTTCTCAACGCGTTGGAAATTGACCCGAGACAATTGACGAACTCCGGAAGCCATGACCATGCCAAACATCGGCAGCATCGCTCCGCCAAGTACCGGATTCGGAATGATGGTCGTCAAGGCTGCGACTTTCGGTAGAAGACCAAGCGCCATGATGATCAGGCAAGCGGCAATGACCACTTTTCTCGTCTTAACCCCGGTAAGCGCCACCAATCCAACATTCTGTGAATACGTGGTGTACGGGAACGCCTGGAAAATCCCGCCGATCACTTGTGCGATACCTTCGGCTCTCAAGCCGCGTTTGATATCATCTCCGTCCAGTTTCTTTTCGCAAACGTCAGCAAGCGCAAAGAAAACTCCGGTGGATTCAATCATGCTTACGATCCCAACCAATACCATGCTGATGATGGCCGATGCATGGAATGTCGGCATACCGAAGCGAAGAGGTTCAACCATATGAAACCAAGAAGCTTTACCCACAACAGAGAAGTCCACCAGTCCCATGATGGAAGCAACTCCAGTTCCGATGACCAGCGACAGCAAAACGGAAATTGATTTGAGATATCCTCTGAAGAATCGATTCATGATTACGATCGAAAATAAAGTCACAGAAGCCAAAAACAGGTTCGTTACGCTCGCGAAAGAGGGGGTATTCGGTTGTCCGACAATGTTCCCCATCGCGGCGCCGATGAGAGATGCTCCAATAATGGTTACAACAGAACCCGTCACGACGGGAGGGAAAAACTTGAGAATTTTATTCATGAACTGTGCGAGGATCATGACAATGAGTCCCGCAGCGATGATCGCCCCGTAGACGGATGTAATTCCTTGCATTTTGCCGATCGCAATCATCGGCCCGACAGCCTGAAACGCACATCCCATGAGGATCGGCAATTTCACGCCGAAATACTTGCCGCCAATAACCTGAAAGAGGGATGCGACCCCACAAGTTAATAAATCGATGGAAATCAGATAAGCCACTTGATCCTGTGTCATGCCGATGGACGGACCGACAAGCAATGGAACGACGACCGCTCCCGCATACATGGCCAATACATGCTGGAAGCCGAGCGTTCCCAATCTCCAGAACCCCAACTTATTCTCCATTGAGAATACCTCCTCAAGTCCATTCATGTGATATGTTCTTACCCTTTTACAGGTACATCTTCAAGAAAGCGAATCTGTTGGTTTTGCAAAGAGGCCACTTTCACCAAGGATTCCACACGATAACCGGCTTCCTTGAGTTTGCTTGCGCCTTCTTGGAACGATTTTTCAAGCACGATCCCGATCCCCGCGACTTTCGCTTGTGCTTGTTCGACGATTTGCGCCAATCCAAGGGCAGCCGCCCCGTTCGCGAGAATATCGTCGATGATCAGTACACGGTCATTCACAGATAAAAATTTCTTCGCAACCGTCACTTCATTCACTTCTTGTTTCGTATAGGAATAGACCGGAGCGGCGTACAGGTCTCCTTGCATCGTGATTGACTTTTTCTTCCGGGCAAAAATCATAGGCACGCGCAACCGCATGGCTGTCATGAGCGCGGGCGCTATACCGGAAGACTCGATCGTTAACACTTTCGTGATCGATTCGCTCGCGAAACGTGCGGCAAATTCTCTTCCGATCTCATTCATCAGATCAGGATCTACCTGCTGGTTGAGAAAAGAATCAATCTTTAGCACGGCATCGGAGACGACAATCCTTCCCGCAGGATCCTTTCCTTCAGAATTTCCACTAGACATCCCCCTCTAAAATATAGAAGAGCTCGAAAAACAGTGTTCCTCACATCACCCGTTGAGTGAACCGCTGTCTTTCGAGCTCTCATGCTCAAAAACAACAAATGATATCAAAAATGGCGACACTACGCCCTCTGATATCCTGCTCACTCGTAGTCGAACCATTTACGGTGGTTCGGTAGAGACTCGTAGGCCATATTCCTACAATTATACGAGTTTGTTCGTTATTTGATTGTTGTGCTTCGATTATAACGCAGAAATCGAAAAAAAGAAAGCTCGGAAACGGTATTTTCCCGAACTTTTTATTGTGATTTTTATTATTTTGTTCGCCAAAAAGTCTGACATCTACTTCTTACTATATAAATCGTAAGGTGTTTCTTGATATACATAATAGTTCAACCAATTGGAGAACAATAAATTGGCATGGGAACGCCATGTTTGCACAGGCTTCTTCGTCGGATCGTCATCGGGATAATAATGTTTCGGCATAGAGACAGTGAGCCCTTGCCTCCGGTCACGCTCATACTCTTCTTGAAGAGTCAGGAGATCATATTCGGAATGTCCGGTGATAAAAATCTGCCGGCCGTCTTTTGTCGCCACGATATACACGCCAGCCTCTTCCGATTCCGACAAAATCTCAAGCTCCGGAACTTTTTCGATATCCTCCCGGCGATTTTCCGTATGTCTGGAATGGGGCGCATAGAATACATCATCAAAACCGCGCAGCAGAGTGACCCCTTGTTTGCTGATTGTATGCGGGAAAATACCGAACATTTTCTCGGGAAGAGGGTATTTCGGTATCCCATAATGATGGTAGAGCCCCGCCTGCGCTCCCCAACAAATGTGTAACGTTGAAGTCACGTTCTCCATTTTCCAATCCATGATCTCTTTTAGCTCTTCCCAGTAGTTCACTTCCTCAAATGAAAGATGTTCGACCGGGGCACCTGTGATGATCATGCCGTCAAATTTTTCGTCCTTTATGTCATCGAACGTACGGTAAAAAGTAGCCAGATATTCCTCCGAAGTATTTTTCGATGTATGTGTTTTCGGATGAACGAGAACGATTTCTACTTGAAGCGGTGAGTTTCCCAGCAAACGCAGAATCTGAGTTTCTGTTACATGTTTGATCGGCATTAAATTGAGAATCGCGATCCTGAGCGGGCGGATATCCTGATGAAACGCGCGGCTCTCGCCCATGACGAAGATATTTTCCTTATTGAGAATCTCCTTGGCTGGGAGATTGTCAGGTATTTTAATCGGCATAAACATCTTCCCTTCACCGGCTAGTTATAGAGTTGCATGTAATACGAATATTTTACATCTTTTTTTTGTTCTGTTAAGATACTAATTTCAACAGTGGACCTTTTTAAAAAGTTGATCGCGTATCGCTCAGGTACCAACATGTGGACGAATGGCCTCTTCAGGAAAGGGCGCACACTATTTACGAGGTGATCGCTTATGCGGAAATGGGGTCGGAATACGGCAATCGGTGTGTGCAGTATCGTCTTCCTGGTGGCGATAGGATGTGGATCCACTTCCCCCTCTCCGACAAAACCGCACATCATGAAAGCTCCTGGTCGCACATTTTATCATCCTCAAGCGTTCACAGTAGCAAACGGTGTAAGATTGCAAGGGAATGTGATCGAGGGGAAGACAGAAGAAGAGGTGCGTTCATTCGTGAAATTGCTGGCGTATCGCATCGACAAAATGCCGTCGGATGCCTATAAACGAGAGAAACAAACAGGGATTATTCCCGAAGAAAAAGGCTGGCAAGTGGACGTGGATGCCACCGTCAAGAAAATCCGCTTGGCGCAACCGGGTGAAAACGTGGAACCCGTCGTGAAAACCATTCCTCCAAAGATAACAAAAGATGATTTGATGGTCCCGATCCCCCCGAACAGCCGGAGGATAGGGACGTTTTCCACTCCCATCCTCGATCGGGAAACTACACGTATGGAAACGATCAAAAGAACGACTCAATTACTGAACAATACCGTTCTCGAACCTGGACATGAGTTTTCTTTTCATCGAGTGGTAGGTATGGCCACGCGTGAAAAAGGGTTCACACAGAGGACTGTCTATGGGGATGGGGTAATAATTCAACAGGAAATCGGCGGAGGCATGTGTCAAGTTTCCTCTACACTGTACAACGTAGCTCTCAACGCTGGAATGAAAGTGACTGAACGCCATCCCCATTCGAAGCCTGTCCCCTATGTCCGGCAGGGACATGACGCCACCATTTATGATGACAAAGATTTTCGTTTTATCAATCCGACGAAAGATCCTGTGATTATCAAAAGCTGGGTGGAAGCTGACCGTGTGTATGTCACCTTTTATCAAAAAGAAAAAACCTCGAGTCCGTAAGCATGTTCCGCCGGTTCAGGCGGTTTTTTTATACCTGAAGGTACAAATCCCTGAATCGTTCGGCACATTCTTCCTTGTCACAAAGTTGGAAATTGGGGTCGTCCACTTCCATTCCACAGATGATACAACATGTAACATCCCTTGTATGGATCGTTTCTTCCACACAAAACCCTCCTGCCCTCATGATTTGTCATCTGCCATTGTGTGAAATTTAAACAACTTTTATTCTCAGATTTCACAATTACTTATTTTTAAGTTAAATCAAGGGAATACTTGATGTGTAAGTTCATCGGATACATTCAGGAGGGCTCTATGGGATTCTATTCGATCATCGGAGAGATTCAGAATGACTTTCAACAATGGTTAATGGAGGGCTTACATCGAAAGCTGACCGAGAACGGGTATCAGAATGTCGACGAATCACAAGACAATATCCGTCTGGTCTTACAATTCGCGGATGCGTCATCGGCACGTCCCTATCGTCGCAAAGCACAAGCTACATACGTGGTAACGATCATCGAAGCGAACGAAGTTCCGGACAACATCTTGAAAGCTGGATACCCGTTGTTGGTTCGTACACTTTCAAACCTGCTGATTTATATCGTTCGGACGCCGGAACAGTTTGATACCTATTTTGTGACATTGGAGCAAGGGTACTATAATGTACCGTATCAAGACGGGCAAGATGAAGTATATTTCGATCAAATGTTCAAGCGTTTGGAACCTCTCGCATCTTCCCACTTGATCATTAACAACGATTTTCACCCGGATCTTCCGCAAGATCTTTGGGAGGGGGATGACGTAACCCAAAAAATGTATCAAGCGGGACGAAAAATTGAAGCGATGAACTTATGGCCCGCCCCTTTTCCCATCCAGGAGATTTTGCCTCCGGATGATTTCCGCCACGTCAAGCGATTATACGGAATCGGCGGTCTCAGTTACGGAAATGTCAGTGCCCGCAAGAACGAAAACCATTTTTGGATGAGCGGCAGCGGGGTCAACAAAGGAGATTTGCGCAGGATCGGACAGGATATTCTTTATATCAAAGGTTTCGATTCGGATCGACAGACGATGTTGTTGAGCGTTCCGCCGAATGTTCAGCCGCGTCGCGTTTCAGTGGATGCGATTGAACACTGGATGATTTACACGGAACATCCGAAGGTCGGAGCCATCGTTCATATTCATGCCTGGATGGAAGGAATCCCTTCCACACAGATCAATTATCCCTGCGGTACGCTTGAACTTGCTCAGGCGGTAGCAGAGCTGGTACGCCAGGCGGATGAACCGACCCGCGCGATTATCGGGCTAAAGAACCATGGTTTGACGATCACGGGCCCAGATCTCGACGATATCTTCGAACGTATCGAAGGAAAGATTATTCCACAGGTTCCGATGAATTAATTTGGAGAAAGACCCACGGTGCTCATACCGTGGGTCTTTTGATCTGGGCTCGGATCAGTTTGTCCCAACCGGGGACGGACAAGCGGTAATACCACTCGACGCATGAAGGAAAAGCGCTGGCAAGCCGTGCCGCTGCCGTCATGCGACGCGGGAGCACGAGCTCTTTTCTCCTTTTGACAACGGTCGACAGTATCCCCTCCGCCACCGGTTGCGTTTTTAAAACAGGAACTCCGGGCGGCAAACGATACATATTTTTGTGAATGTCATTTTCGATTAAAGGTGTGTTGACCGGCCCCGGTGAAACCATGCCGACATGTATGCCTTCCGGGCGAAGTTCCTGCCTCAGGGAAAGGATAAACCCCCTGAGCGCGTGTTTGGATGCGGCATATGCCGTGAAAAAGGGGGGAGTACATTGCGCCGATAAGGAGGTAACATAAACGATTGATTTGCGTTTTCCTTTGCGAATCAGAGGCAAGATTTCCCGGGTCACGTGCACGGCGCCCCAATAATTGATCTCCATCGATTGTTTGGCGAGACGAATATCCAACGCTTCCACGGAAGATAAATAAAAAATGGCTGCACTGTAAACCAGGACATCCACCCGGCCATATGTCTCCTCTATTCGGCGCACCGCTTTTTTCACATCTTCCATATTCGAGACATCTGCAGAAAACGCCTCGGCCTTGCCCCCCCGCTTGCGAATCTCGGCAACAACTTCCTGCAGACGCTCGATACCCCGCGCGATCAATATGATCTGTGCACCTCGATCGGCAAACCGCAGGGCCGTTTCTTTTCCGATCCCGCTGGATCCTCCGACGATAACTGCGACCTCGTTCGAGAAATGTTTCATCCTATCACTCCATCTTCGAACTTCAACGGATGACCATTGAAGCGCATGTTCTTCTTCGCTAGATCCCCCTTCAACGAAAAGAGGATCTATTTCCCAATATAACCGGATGGAGTGTCATTCAATCACAGGCTTCGTCATGATCTCCTTACCATTCGCGGGAGATTCACGAGAAGAATCTGTAGTAAGATGGCTGTCATCGCTCCCACCAAGATGGTGTTTGACAAAAATTCAGCGATGATACCTTCCATTCCTTTAAAGTTTTCCGGCAGCGCAATCGCCAATAAAATAGACATCCCTGCGATCATATAGTTGACATCGTTCTTTTCCATGCGCGCCAGAAGCCCGATCCCGCTGAAGATCAAAGAAGCGGCTGCGGGTAAGAAGAGTCCGCCTACTACGGCATCGGGTGTCAATGCCAGCAAGGCCCCCGCTTTGGGTACAAAACCGAGAACGAGAAAAATCACGCCTGCTACGATCACCACATGTCGAGAGGCAACCCCTGTCAATCGCAGCAAACCGACATTTTGACCGAAAGCAGTTGTAGGAAACCCGCCGATGAACGAGGAAACGATCGAACCGAGCGATTCACCCATGAAGCCGTAGCGAATGCGTTTTTCGTCCAACGGTATACGGACGACTTCGGCAGCGGCATGATAGACACCCATGGCTTCTATCACAGCAACGATATACGCGAAGAAAAAGGTCGTGAAAGCCTTCCCATTGATTTCGAGCGGCCCGTAAGGAAGCAACTGCGGGAAACCAAACCAAGCTTTCTCCGCAACTGCCGAGACATCAATCTTTCCTAATGACCAAGCGATGATATCTCCTACGACCAAGCCGATTAAAAATGCGTAGGAACGCCAAATCCCTTTCCCAAAAACGGAAAGAACGATGACAACAAGCGATGTCGAGATGGACATGAGCAATACGGGCTTCGCAAGGAACGTACTCATTCCAGGCGATCCCCCCAGAAACTCGAACAAGGTGAATCCGGATAGGGCAACACCCACAATGAAAATGACGCTTCCCGTTACGACTGGAGTGAAGACGGATCGCAGACGGCCTATCAAACCTGTAACCGCCAGAATAAAAACGAATAATGCGCTGAGAATGATTCCCCCCGCTGCGGCCGCCAACCCGTTCGCTTTTCCCGCTGTAATCATCAATGAATCGAACGCGGCAGACGGACCTTGAATCACGGGTAATCGCACCAGTCGGGTGGCTTGTGTCAGTGTGACCAATCCTGCCGCTATAAAAATGGCATTGACCATGTTGGCCGAGAGCGCTAAAGGTAACCCGATCATCGAAGCCACAAAGACAGGATCAAGCCATACATTGGAAACAAATACGTGCTGTAGTGCATAGAGCAAGCTTTTGACCGGCGGAAGTTTCTCTTCCACACCAACCGTCAGATGAGCAGCACCTTCCGGTTGATTATTTTCACGAGCTTCCAATTGACCAGACCTCCTTATGTACAGATTTTTCAACAAAAAAAGCGAAAGGACCGCCAGGATGAACCAGCGGTCCGTTTTAGTGTAGCTTATCTAGCGATCTTTATCAACAGGTTCATAGACAAGTTTTAGACAGCTCATTGATACAGACGACTTCCCGCTCCCTGATTTTCAGATGGATGTCCTTCAAAACCTCCAGTACGTTTTTTGAGAGATTTGACCTCATCAAGTCGTCGAAAGCCTCCGTTCAAGCCAATGAGAAACCAAAGTTAAAGCATAGATGATGATAAAGTAGATGAGACCTACCGCACTTAAAATCTGGAATGCACGGAAATTCACCGAATAGATCGATTGACCTTGCATCGTCAGTTCCGCCAGCCCGATGACCGAGAGAAGTGAAGTGTCTTTCAGACTGATGATAAATTGATTGACAAACGCCGGAATCATCCGTCGAACCGCTTGTGGGAGTATAATCAAACGCATCGTTTGTCCGTAAGTAAAACCGAGTGAACGTCCCGCTTCCATCTGTCCTTTATCGATCGACTCGATTCCCGCACGGAAAATTTCCACCAGATAGGCGCCCGCATTGATACTGATGGCAATCACTCCGGCTGCGAAAGGAGGCAGTTTGAAATCCAAAGCGGCCGGCAGACCGATATAAATAAATAAGATCTGAATCAATAGGGGCGTTCCGCGAATCAAGTTCACATAGACCGCTGCGATGAAACGCAAAATACGGTTGTTTGAAATGCGCAACATCCCAAAAAAAAGTCCGATCAAAAGCGCGATCAGTAATGAGATGACGGTGATTTGCAAGGTTAAAATGGCACCGTCTAATAGATACGGTAGTGCGTCTTTGATAATACCCCAGGTTTGCATGCTACGACTCCCACCTTCTTAAAAAAAGAGTGCGGTTATTCCACACCCTTTTTATTTGAATCGTTGATCTTGATTTATTTGCTGCTACTGAAGTATGTGTCATACAGCTTTTGGAATTCTCCGCTGTCTTGCAGTTCCTTCAATCCCTGATTGAATTTGTCCAACAATTCCTTGTTGCCCTTTGCAACCGCGATTCCATAGTCTTCGCCCGTCAATTTATCTCCTAAGATACGGAGGTTGGATTTTTCGCCATCGACTTTAATTTTATACGCAGCTCCTGGGAAATCGTTTATGGTCGCATCCGAGTTTCCAGATTCTACATCCAAATAAAGCGCTGTGTCATCTTGCAGCGTTTTTACTTTCGCCCCGTATTTCTCAGCCAATTCTTTTGCTTTCGCCAAACCTGTGGTTCCCTGCTTGGCCACGATCGTTTTTCCTTTTAAATCTTCAAGCTTTTGGATCGGACTATCCTTTTTCACGACGATCGAGAGGCCAGATTTGAAATAAGGATTCGTGAAATCAACGACCTGCTTACGATCATCGCGAATCGTGATGGCTGAAACCGCCGCATCGACCTGTTTCGCTTGCAAAGCGGGGATGATTCCATCAAACTTCATTTCCTTCCAATCGACTTGCAGGTTTTCCTTTTTGGCGATCGCGTTCACCAAATCGATATCAAAACCGGTTAATTTTCCGTCTTTCTTATACTCAAACGGAGGATAATCGTTGATCACGGCAACCGTCACTTTATTGTTTTTGCCGCTTTCCCCATTGGTTTGTGCTGTTTCCTTGCTCGTTCCGCAACCTGCCATGGACATTGCAAGAACGCTTGCCACCGCAGCAAACGCAATCATTTTTAATTTTTTCATCCTATTGACCCCTTTCCTATAGATTCTTCAAAAATAGTTTCATTCGAATTCGACAAAATATTATAAATCCGCAAGAGGAATTCTATCATTTGCACAATTAGACCGTCAAATGGTTTTTTTGTAAGCGTTTTCTATTATCCTTTCTCTCTTAGAAGCCACCCTTAAAAACAATCAAGACCCCTGTCTCAAAGAGACAGAGGTTACTGTTGTTGAATGGGTTCTAGCAGTCTATATGGTTTCTTTCTCTATGAGCGGCATGCCCTGTGTTCTTTGTGAGGGTGTTTGTACCAAAAGCAAGACCGGTATAATGGATCCTTTGAAAACGATGGTGCCTGCCATCAAATCGTGTAACGCTTGTTTTTTCTGAGTCCACCCTGTCATCAGAAAGCCGATGCAGAAAAGGATGCCGGAAATGAACTTTCCAAAGAAACGTCCCGTTGCCCGCCAAAAAGAAATGCGACATCCGTTCGCATCGGAAACGTGCAATCCCACAACCAGTTTTCCAAGTGTACCTTGTCGTGGTGAACTTTCCATACAAGCAAAATACATCCACGTACTGACGATCAGGAATGCACAATACAAGAAAAATGCTCCCACGAGGTAAGCGGTTGCATCGTCCGGTTTCGTCGAATGAGCCACGATCGCCAAAGCAGAAACCCCAAAGATGAAATATAGAATGAAACCGATAGACAAGACCAGGATACTGTCAATGACAAACGCAATCAATCTCAACCAAAATCCCGCATGTTCCACCCCGGTTTCCCCCTTATGGATGCAAGTCATCAGTAGTGACAATTCATTGACAAACCTTTGACAAATTTGTGACGAAATGTTCCTACCGTATATATATGAAGTTCGAATGCATCGAGTACACCGGAGATAAAAAAATAAACGCCCCTGCGGATTCCATCCACAGAGACGTTTTGCAGAGGATATGGCGGGCATTGAGGTTTACTTACTGGACTTGCGCGTTAAACGACATAATCCAGATGGAGCCAAAGACAATCGTGATGATAAAAATGGCTCCGAGAATAAGGGCCATTCCATGATAATTGGGCCCCTCTCCTTCTTTCACATGCATGAAGAAGAACAGCTGCACGAAAATTTGCAGGGTCGCTAACGCCAAAATCGTGATCACCAGCGGAGTGGTGCTCATCACATGTGCCAACACCAGCCAAAAGGCGGCAACGGTTAATACGAGCGACAAAATATACCCGTTGATATACATCTTCGGTGATTCATGATGGTTCGCTTGCGCGGCATGTTTGTGTCCGCCCGCCATGTTACATCACCCCCATCAGATACACAACCGTGAACAGGAATACCCATACAACATCAAGGAAGTGCCAATACAGACACGCGATAAACACTTTCCTCTGGGTAACCGCGTTGATTCCATAACGGGCAAGCTGGAACATGATCGCGGTCATCCAGAAAAGACCCAACGTGACATGGCAGCCGTGCGTTCCGACCAATGTAAAGAATGCGGAGAGGAAGGCACTGTGTTGGATGGTTGCACCTTCCGAAACCATTTTGACAAACTCATCGATTTCAAGGCCGACGAACACCAGACCCAAAAGTGCCGTAACGATGAGCCAGCCAATCAACCGCTTTACATTGCCCCGCCGCATTTCCATCACAGCTAACCCACTTGTAAAACTACTCGTCAACAGGGCGAATGTTTCCGCCGTAACTCCGGGCATTTCAAACAGTTCTTTTCCTGACGGTCCGCCGGCTATGTGTGTACGCAACACCAGAAATGTTGCGAACAGACTCGCGAATAAAAGGCAGTCACTGACAAGGAAAATCCAGAATCCGAGTATTTTCATTCCTTCCTGGTCATGGTCATGATCATCATGGAGTCTTCGATCGCCGAAACGGGAAACCACTTCATTGACGGTCATTGACATCTTTACAACCTCCCCCTATGAAGCTTCGGCGCGTTTGATCTCATCGACTGTAATGTAATAGTCGGTATCGTAATCAAACGAACGAATGAACATACAAACGGCCACTCCCAGCAACCCGAAGCCTCCCATCCAGAACCAATGGAATGTTAAACCAAAGCCTGCGATAAAGAAGAATACCGACATGATAAATGGAATCCCGGAGTTTTTCGGCATGTGAATGGGCTTGATCTGTGCAGGCTTCTCCTTCATCTCTTGCTTCATCATCCACCATGCATCCATTCCTTTTACATGTGGAATGACAGCAAAATTATAGAGGGGCGCCGGCGAAGGAATCGACCACTCGAGCGTACGACCGTCCCACGGATCTCCCGTTACATCGCGTTCACCATATTTAATGCTGTAGAGAATTTGCCATACTTGGATGATAAACCCGACCCCCATCAGGAAGGCGCCGACTGTGGATACGAGATTCAAAGAACCCCATCCCAAGCCATCCGGATATGTGTAAATACGACGAGTCATCCCCATGAAGCCGAGCGCGTATTGCGGCATAAAGCAGACATAGAAACCGATTTGCCAGAACCAGAATGCCCATACGCCCAAACGTTCATCCAGTTTGAAACCGAACATTTTCGGCCACCAATAATAGAGACCGGCAAGATAACCGAATACCACACCACCGATCAAAGCTTGGTGGAAGTGCCCGATCAAGAAGTAACTGTTGTGATATTGATAGTCCGCAGGGGCAATCGCGAGCATGACACCTGTCGCACCGCCGATCGCGAAACAAGGAATAAAGGCGATCGTCCATAACATGGCCTGAGTCAAGCGGATGCGTCCCCTAAACATGGTGAATATCCAGTTAAAGATCTTCACACCTGTCGGAATACCGATCAACATCGTGGCAATCGCGAAGAATGTGTTCACATCCGCCCCAGCTCCCATGGTGAAGAAGTGATGCAACCATGTGAAGTAGGAGACCACACTGATGATCATCATCGAAGCCACCATGGATTTGTAACCGAAGATCTTCTTCTTCGAGAATGTCGATACAACTTCAGAGTAGACACCGAATGCCGGAAGGAGGACGATATAGACTTCCGGGTGACCCCAAATCCAGAACAAGTTGATATACATCATCGGGTTTCCGCCTGCGGCCATCGTGAAGAAATGGGCACCTAACAGACGGTCAATGAGCAACAAGGCAAGTGCGACGGTCAGCGGAGGGAACGCAAAGATGATGATGACACAAGATGCTAACACGGACCAGGTAAAGAGCGGCATGTCCATCAATTTCATGCCCGGTGCCCGCATTTTTAAGATCGTCACCAAGAAGTTGATGCCTGTCGCCAAACTGCCGATCCCCGAAATCGAAAGGGCGAGCAGATAGAAGTTTTCACCAGGTCCAGGGTTAAATTCGAGTCCTGATAAGGGTGGATAAGCGGTCCAACCCGCATTTGGAGAACCACCGATTACGAACGATATGTTGAGGAGCAATGCTCCGAAGAAGAACAACCAAAAACTCACCGCATTCAAATAGGGGAACGCAACATCCCGCGCGCCAATTTGGAGCGGAACAACAGCGTTGTACAAGGCGAACATGAACGGCATCGCCATAAACAGAATCATGATCGTTCCGTGCGTGGTGAAAATCTCGTTATAATGCTCCGACTGGAGAAAATGCATATTCGGGAATGCTAACTGAATACGCATCAGAATTGCGTCAATACCGCCGCGGAGAAGCATCAACAGCGAAGCGATCAAATACATGATGGCAATCTTCTTGTGGTCAACTGTGGTCAACCATTCACGCCACAACCATCCCCATTTCTTGAAATACGTCAGCACGAAGATGATCGCGAGACTGACTAAAACGATGGCAACATCCGAACCGTAAATCAGCGGATCACCCGTGACAAAAAAATGGGAAGCGAAATCTTTTATGCTTGACATGAATATCCCCCTTCCTTATTTCGTTTTAGTGACTCATAGACTCTAACATCTGATGGTTTTGCATATCATGATTCATGTTCCCACTTTGATCCTTTTGCTTATTGCCCATGAAATCATGGTTCATATAGATCCCGCCGTTTTTATCGACGATTTCTTCAAAGAGTCCTTGTGGGTATGACGAGTATGTCAAGGTGTTGTTTAAGACATTGGGTTGCTTCAGCTTTTCATACCCGTCTTTCGTCAAGGCGGGTGATGTTTGTTTTGCTTGCTCCACCCATGCATTGAACTCGGACTGCGGCTTTGCAACCACTTTGAATCTCATATGAGCGAAACCTTCACCCGTAAAGCTCGCGCCGCTTCCGAAATACTCGCCCGGTTTATCCGCTTGCAGCCAGAGCCTCATCGCCATGCCGGGCATCGTGTACTCTTGTCCGCCCAGTTGCGGAACCCAGAACGAGTTCATCGGCGAATCGGAGGTTAAAACAAACTGGACGGGAACGCCCGCCGGGATTTCGACATAATTGACAGTTGCTACCTTTTGGTCGGGATAAGTAAATAACCATTTCCAGTTCAAGGATGTCACCTGAATGGTAACCGGTTTTACATCCTGCACCGGCGGCTTGGTCAAGGCGAATGTCGTTTTCGCCGTCGGTACAGCGAGGAGCACGATGATGACGATCGGGATCCTCCACCAGATGACCTCAAGGACTTTACTGTCAGCCCATTCCGGCATATAAGGCGCTTTATTTCCCGGTACATCCCTGTAACGATAGACGATATACGCGAGAATCGCCATGACAGGGATGATGACGATCGCGACCAGTATGGTTGAAAGCACGATCAAGTCAAACTCAGTACGCGCGACCGGCCCCGCAGGATGAAGTACCATATATTCAGGTCCGCATCCTGAGATAAACAGAGCTGTCATGACTGCTATCACGGATAGAGTGGCAACATGTTGCAGCCTTTTCATTTCTCCTTTCCCCCTTTCTCATGTTCCTCCCGTTTTAGAGAATCCTCCTGACCCAATGATCGGTACATTTGGTTGAAACCCCACATCCCCTCCCCTGCACGATCGTAAATGATGATTACATGTGAAAAGTATCACGAGAAAATTTGCCCCATCAAGGAGGTTCCCTAGGGATTCATAATTATGTCATTTCGACCGAATCAAGTTCATAAAAGTTTTTCTTGACTTTTTCATTCGAACGATCTTATATCGCAAATTCTTAGAAGTTCAGAAGAATTTTGTTCTTGATATACGAATCACCGCTCTCCAGCAGAGAAACACCTTTGGATCTGTGAACATTTCATAACAAAATTCCTATAATTTTTTGACAAGCGCTTTAAAGATCTGTATCTGTGAATGTCAAGAATTTCGATGGCACCAAGAAAAAAAAATAAACGTCCCTGTAGATCTACTCCACAGAGACGTTTAAAACAGAACCATACATGCATGAACGGCTGAATCATAAGCGAGGTGTCGTCAAAAAGCCATTCCGATAACCATGAATATGAAAATCAGCAACATGTAAAAGAGAGAGAAGAAGAAAGTCCGTTTCGCCCAAACGAACTGGTCGTCCTTTTCCCGCCACATGAATATATTGTAGACCAGGAATACAACGCCAAGCACGATCGAAGCGATCAGATAGAGCTTTCCGACAGCGCCTGTAAAATACAAGCCCACAGAACAGATGAGCAGTAAGACTGCATACACAACGCTTTGGCGTTTTGTCGAACGCGGCCCTCTGACAACAGGCATCATTGGGATACCGGCACGCGTGTACTCCTCATTCTTGTACAAGGCAAGTGCCCATGAATGAGGGGGTGTCCACAGGAAAATGATCATGAACATCAGGATAGGAGCGAGACTGAGATTTCCTGTTATGGATGCCCAACCGATCAGAACCGGCACAGCGCCCGCTCCGCCACCGATCACGATATTCTGCGGGGTGCTCCTTTTCAGCCACATGGTATATATGACCGCGTAATAGACATATCCCAAGAACGACAGCAGAGCTGCAAGCGGGTTGACAAACGCCAGAAAGATCACGATGGAGAGAATCCCCAATGCGATGCCAAACCAGAATGCCGCCTTTGGCTCGACCAATCCGGCGGGGATCGGCCGTTTGCATGTCCGTTTCATAATCGCATCGATATCTCGGTCATACCACATATTGATGGCTGCCGAACCGCCCGAACACAACCAGAGTCCGACGAGCATAGCTAGGGTGACTCTCAGATCCGGAATGCCTCTCTGTGCAACAAAAGCTGCACAGAGAGATGTAAAGACGATCAGTACGAGGATTCTTGGCTTTGTCAATGCGATATACGCTTGGATGGTTTGAAGCATCGAGCTG
Organism: Collibacillus ludicampi; assembly: GCF_023705585.1. Lineage (NCBI taxonomy): Bacteria > Bacillati > Bacillota > Bacilli > Caryophanales > Alicyclobacillaceae > Collibacillus > Collibacillus ludicampi. The sequence continues at coordinate 1,997,547 of NZ_BOQE01000001.1, read as the reverse complement.
GAAGGGGACAGGCTGCTTTCAACAGACGGCAACACGTCCCTTTGCGACATGGACATGCTCGACACCCCTTTCTACACAAGGTTTACTGGACTTGCGCATTAAACGACATAATCCAAAGGGAGCCAAAGACGATCGTGATGATAAAAATTGCTCCGAGAATAAGGGCCATTCCATGGTAATTGGGCCCCTCTCCTTCTGTCACATGCATGAAGAAGAACAGTTGCACGAAAATTTGCAGGGTCGCCAACACCAAAATCGTGATGATCAGCAGAGTGGTGCTCATCACATGTGCCAACACCAGCCAGAAGGCGGCAACGGTTAATACGAGCGACAAAATATACCCGATGATATACATCTTCGGTGATTCATGATGGTTCGCTTGCGCGGCATGTTTGTGTCCGCCCGCCATGTTACATCACCCCCATCAGATACACAACCGTGAACAGGAATACCCATACAACATCAAGGAAGTGCCAATACAGACACGCGATAAACACTTTCCTTTGGGTAACCGCGTTGATTCCATAACGGGCAAGCTGGAACATGATCGCGGTCATCCAGAAAAGCCCCAACGTGACGTGGCAGCCGTGCGTACCGACCAATGTAAAGAATGCGGAGAGGAAGGCACTGCGTTGCATGGTTGCACCTTCCGAAACCATCTTGACAAACTCATCGATTTCAAGGCCGACGAACACCAGACCCAAAAGTGCCGTAACGATGAGCCAGCCAATCAGCCGCTTTACATTGCCCCGGCGCATTTCCATCACGGCCAAACCACTCGTGAAACTACTCGTCAACAGAGCAAATGTTTCTGCCGTAAAGCCGGGAATTTCAAACAGTTCCTTTCCTGTCGGTCCGCCGGCCGTGTGTGTACGCAACACCAGAAATGTTGCGAAAAGAGTAGCGAACAAAAGGCAGTCACTGACAAGGAAAATCCAGAATCCGAGTATTTTCATTCCTTCCTGGTCATGGTCATGATGATCATGGTGTCCATGGTCACCGGAACGGGAAACCACATCATCGACGGTCATTGACATCTTTACAACCTCCCCAGTGCAGCTTCGGTACGTTTGACTTCATCGACTGGAATGTAATAATCGGTGTCGTATTCAAACGAACGAAGTAACAAGCAAATGGCGACGCCAGCGAGACCAAAGACACCCATCCAAATCCAGTTAAAGGTCAAGCCGAAGCCTGCGATAAAGAAGAATACCGACATGATAAACGGACGACCCGAGTTTTTCGGCATATGAATCGGCTTGATCTCTGCAGGATCCACCTTTACCGCTGCTTCTTTCTTCATCTCTTGCTTCATCGTCCACCATGCGTCGGGACCCTTCACATGGGGAATCACAGCGAAATTGTAATGAGGTGCCGGAGAAGGAATCGACCACTCGAGCGTGCGTCCATCCCATGGATCTCCCGTCAAATCGCGTTCACCGTATTTGATGCTGTAGACGATTTGCCATACTTGGAAGATAAATCCGACCCCCATCAAGAAAGCACCGACGGTCGAAACGAAGTTCAACGGACCCCAACCCAAACCGTCCGGGTAGGTGTAAATCCGTCTGGTCATCCCCATGAATCCAAGTGCGTATTGCGGCATGAAGCAGACATAGAAACCGATTTGCCAGAACCAGAATGCCCATCTGCCCAGACGTTCATCCAGTTTGAAACCGAACATTTTCGGCCACCAATAATACATGCCTGCGATCATACCGAATACCACACCGCCGATCAACACTTGGTGGAAGTGTGCGATCAGGAAGTAACTGTTGTGATACTGATAGTCTGCAGGGGCAACCGCAAGCATGACACCTGTCGCACCGCCGATCGCAAAGCAAGGGATAAACGAGATCGTCCATAACATCGGCAATGTCAGGCGGATGCGCCCACGGTACATGGTGAACATCCAGTTGAAGATCTTCACACCTGTCGGAATACCGATCATCATCGTAGAAATCGCGAAGAATGTATTCACATCCGCCCCGGCTCCCATGGTAAAGAAGTGGTGCAGCCATGTGAAATAGGAAATCACGCTGATGAGCATCATCGAAGCCACCATGGACTTGTAGCCGAAGGCTGTCTTTTTCGAGAATGTAGCAACTACTTCCGAGAAAATCCCAAACGCAGGAAGAACAACGATATAGACTTCCGGGTGACCCCAAATCCAGAACAGATTGATGTACATCATCGGGTTCCCGCCTGCGGCCATCGTGAAGAAGTGGGCACCCGCCAACCGGTCAATAAACAACAGAGCGAGCGCAACCGTCAGCACCGGAAACGCGATAATGATGATAATACAAGTAGCAAGCACAGACCAAGTAAAGAGCGGCATATACATCAATTTCATGCCGGGTGCCCGCATTTTTAAGATCGTCACAAGAAAGTTGATACCTGTCGCCAAACTGCCGATCCCCGATATCGAAAGGGAAAGCAGATAGAAGTTTTCACCGGGTCCAGGGTTAAATTCCAGTCCTGATAATGGTGGATAAGCGGTCCAACCCGAATTCGGAGAACCACCGATCACGAACGACAGGTTGAGGAGCATCGCTCCAAAGAAGAACAACCAAAAACTGATCGCGTTCAAATAGGGGTACGCGACGTCACGAGCCCCGATTTGAAGCGGAACTGCGATATTCATCATGGCGAAAATCAGGGGCATCGCCATAAACAGGATCATGATCGTTCCGTGCGTGGTAAAAATCTCGTTGTAATGCTCGGATTTAAGAAAATGCACGTTTGGCCATGCCAACTGCATACGCATCAAGAGAGCGTCGACACCGCCGCGGAACAGCATCAGAAGAGCAGCGATCATATACATGATACCGATTTTTTTATGGTCAACCGTGGTCAACCACTCGCGCCACAGCCAACCCCATTTCTTGTAATACGTAAGTACGAAGACAATCGCAAGGCTGACTAAAACGATAGAAACGTCCGCACCGTAAATCAACGGGTCTCCCGTGACGAAAAAGTGGGACGCGAAATCTTTTATGCTAGACATGGTTCTCCCCCTTCCTTAAGTCGTTTTAGTGACTCATGGAGTCTGACATCTGATGGTTTTGCATATCATGATTCATGTTTCCGCTTTGATCCTTTTGCTCATTGCCCATGAAATCGTGGTTCATATATTCTCCACCGTTTTTATCGACGATTTCTTCAAAAAGTCCTTGTGGATATGACGAGTATGTCAGAGTGTTACTTAAGACGCTTGGTTGCTTCAGCTTCTCATACCCGTCTTTCGTCAAACCAGGTGACGTTTGTTTCGCTTGCGTCACCCATGCATTGAACTCGGACTGCGGCTTTGCAATCACTTTGAATTGCATGTGCGCAAAACCTTCACCTGTAAAGCTCGCCCCGCTTCCGAAATACTCGCCCGGCTTATCCGCTTGCAACCAGAGCCTCATCGCCATACCGGGCATCGTATACTCTTGTCCGCCCAGTTGCGGAATCCAGAACGAGTTCATCGGCGAATCCGAGGTTAATACAAACTGAACGGGAACGCCCGCCGGGATTTCGACATAGTTGACGGTTGCCACCTTTTGATCGGGATAAGTAAATAACCATTTCCAGTTCAAGGATGTCACCTGAATGGTAACCGGTTTCACATCCTGCACCGGCGGCTTGGTCAAGGCGAATGTCGTTTTCGCCGTCGGAACAGCAAGAAGCAAGATGATGACGATCGGGATCCCCCACCAGATGATCTCAAGGACTTTGCTGTCCGCCCATTCCGGCATATAGGGCGCTTTGTTCCCCGGTACATCCCTGTAACGATAGACGATATATGCGAGAATCGCCATGACAGGAATGATGACGATCGCGACCAGTATGGTTGAAAGCACGATTAAATCATACTCGGTACGCGCGACCGGCCCCGCAGGATGAAGTACCATATATTCATCAGGTGAGCATCCTGCCATGAATACGGCTGTCAGTGCTGACAAAACAGCAAGTTTCACAAAATTCAACAGCCTTCTTTGCTTCATTGGTCTCTCTCCTTTCTTCTAACATTCCACATGAAGTGGTCTGATTTGACTCAACGAGCCAAAACTACGAGTTCGTTTAAAGTTCACACACTCGTAGATCTCATGTGAAAGTTATCACACAAAATTAAACCCTTCAATAAGATTATTAAAGTGTCATAAAGATGTCATGATCGTCTCATGAAAATGTCATGATCCTTTCAGAAAATTGTTGCTTGACTGCTTCCGCATCATGACCCGAATACTTTCGTCGTCGGCCCCGATGGGAAAATGACATAAAGCAGGAGAAATACGACAAGTCCACTTGCAACCGTGATAAACCAGATGGATACAGCCCAGGGGCCTAATTTCCGGTGTTTCGAAAAGTTTCGTTTGAATGCCAGCCGTAATACCAGTATGCCCAAGATTGCTGCAACAGTGGCAAGTGTGGAATGCATTTGCAAAAAGATTTCATACGGCAATCGCAGGTGTTCCGGTCCGCCAAATGCCGTTGTCCCAACCAGTACTGTTCTCAAAGCATAGCCTGTGAAAAACAGAACTGCGAAAACCGACCCCAGGATCATGAAACGCTTATGGATTTCAATCTGCTTCTTACGAATGAACCTCCACCCGATGGCCATGAAAGTCGCACTTAACAAAATACAAGCCTCGTTTATGTAGGGAAGATACTGCAGCATGACTTGGATCCATCCTTTCTTTTGATGGGGATCCCATTCCAATGGATTCGCCCTCCAAAATACTCGGATTGATTGTAACAAACCCATGGTAAATTCAGCAAGCTTAAAAAGATGCCAACGAGAATTTAATACCAATTCGAGAATGATGAGGTTCCCAGTGAGTGAGGGAACTATTCTGCTAGATTCTGGAAACCTTTACTTAGTCATTTCGTACAATCGATACTACAGCTTCCACATGATAGGTTTGCGGGAACATGTCCACCGGTTGTACCTCGAGAGTTTGATACCCGTGATCCTCCAAGTATCGTAAGTCTCTGGCCAACGTGCTCGGGTTACAACTTACATAAACGACCCGCTCCGGACGCATCGTTGCGATCGTCTGCAAAAGAGCTTCGTCACATCCTTTGCGAGGAGGATCGACGACCACGACGTCTGCGGAAACCCCTTTATCTTTGTTCAAAAATGGGATGACTTCTTCCGCTTTGCCCACGATAAAATCAACGTTCGAAATACCGTTTCGCTCGGCGTTTTTCTTCGCATCTTCGATCGCTTCAGGAATGACTTCGACCCCATAGACGTGCCTCGCCTTTTTCGCTAGAAATAGGGAGATCGTTCCGATCCCGCAATATGCGTCAATTACTTCTTCCACTCCTGTCAATTGCGCGTATTCGAGTGCTTTTTCATACAAAACGCGCGTTTGTACAGGATTCACTTGGAAAAAGGATCGCGGAGAAATTTCAAACTGGATGTCCCCGATGTAATCGGTGATCGTATCTTTTCCCCATAAGGTGATCGATTCCTGTCCGAAAATCACGTTCGTCTTTGCCGTATTGATATTCTGCACGATTGAGACTAGATGTGGAATTTCTCGTCGTAACCGCTCAATCAATCGGTCTTTCTTGGGCAAATAGCGCCCATTGGTCACGAGAACAACCATCGTTTCGCCTGTAAAGAAGCCGATGCGAGAGACGATATGGCGGATCAATCCTTTGTGACCGATCTCATCATAAGGCACAACTCCCAGTTCAGCGATCGCTTGTTTGACCGTTTTGAGTATATCATCCGCATAGGGATGCTGAATCGGGCATCCTTCCATATCGATGATTTCATGGGTTCTTGGCGCATAAAAACCTGCCACGACGTGTCCGTTCACGAGACTCACTGGAACCTGGGATTTGTTGCGATACTTCCAAGGTTCCTTCATTCCTAAAGTGGGATGTACAAGCACATGGCTAAGCTTCCCGATCCGCTCCAGTGCATCGACGACAATCTGTCGTTTATGAACCAATTGCGCCTCATAGCTCACATGTTGGAGATGGCATCCGCCACATTGGTGATAAATGGGGCAAGGAGGATCCATACGCACATCGCTCGGGGCGACGACCTCAAGCAGCCGACTCACGGCAAAGCTTTTATGTACCTTCATGATTTTTACGCGCACCCGCTCTCCCGTAAGAGCGCCCGCTACAAACACGGTAAATCCTTCGTACTTGCCGACGCCTTCCCCTTCATGACTCATCCCATGGATATCGAGTTCAATGATTTGATTTTGCTTCACCGGTACGCCAAGAACCTGCTTGGCCATCCTTCCACCTCATTTTCCAGATCGTCTTTTCATTTTTGACATTGCACGATCGCCAAGGAGTTCAGACAATCAAATTCGTTTTCGCCAAAATCCCATCGACTGCAAGATGCGCATCCTCTCGCCACATTGCGATCCGTTGCAAGAGAACGGAATCACCGTCTCCGTGCATGCGGATATTCGCAATCTCAATCTCATAGATCGCGTCTGCCGCTCCCTTACCCAGGTGAGCGACTGCGCGTGCATCAGCCAGCACGGATGGATGCAAACGATCCGCGACCTGTTCGAGCGATCGCAAGACCTTGACCAGATGGCTCGCGATCTTCGCAAGTGCAGCGATCTGTTTGCGGACACAAGATTCCCGCTGTCCATGAGCCAACTTTTCCACTTCATAGACATCTTCTTCACTGTAGGCTAACAGTTTACGGCGAAACTCTTCCATCGCGGCGATAAGATCTTTCCATTCGTTCGCATCATCCGTCCTTTGATGGGCTGGCAGATGGTTTACCGTTACGCGTAAAACGAGTTCGCTCAAACTCGCCAATAACGCGCCTGTAACCCCTGCCACGGCGCCACCCGTAGGACTCGGTAGATCAGGAAGCGCGACATGTTGGCAAAACATTGGTAAGGAACGATCGATAAACGAGTCTCCTCCCCTGTTGAGAGCTGTCATATGATGCCTCCTTAGATCAAGACCTTCAGATGGTGCTTGCATGCTTTAAACGTTCTCGGCAAAGGTCCCCCATATTCTCCGTCGAAATTCAGATCCACGTGATCAACGGAATGTACGCGCAGGCAATCCGTTTGATAATAAACCACCCGGTCACTCGCGATATGTTCCCCGCGCAATGCGGCTGTCGCGAGCCGGATCAAATGCGGAAGGCTCACCTGTTTAACGATGATCACATCCAGCAACCCGTCATCCAGGCGGGCTTTCGGTGCCAGTTTTTCAAATCCCCCGACCGTATTGGAGTTGGCGATGAGACACAGCATCGCTTTGCCGGAGTACGCAAAATTACGTGCCTCCACTTCGATATGGATCGGACGGAGCATCGGTAGTTTCTCCAATCCCTTCACATAATAAGCCAATTGTCCGAGCATCGTCTTCAGTTTGCTCGGAACCTCATATGTAATCTCTGTCAAACGCCCGCAACCGGCAATGTTTACAAAATATCTCCCATCCGCTTCGCCGATATCGAGGGGAACTGTCTGAAACTTGACAATCTGTTTACAGGCCGCCTTGATATCGCGCGGGATATTCAGTGACTTCGCCAAATCATTTGATGTACCGGCAGGAATGATACCAAGTACGGGACGGCGGGATGCGGAAGCAAGCCCGTTGACCACCTCACTCACCGTTCCGTCACCGCCAGCAGCAATCACATAATCGAAACCTTCGTTTGCCGCTTCGGCCGCCGCTCTTGTCGCATCTCCCGCGATATTCTTAGTCATATGGCAAGACGTCTCCAGTCCCCCCTGCTCGAGGATATCCAGAACGTCAGCTAATACGTTCCGCATGATTTCCTTACCTGATGTAGGATTGTAGATCAATCTTGCACGCGGTCGTTGCTTCGCCATCGAGTCTTACCCCCAATAGGAGGAACCCCAAGCAATCGCTTGGGGCCTCTTTCTCTTTCGCTATTGAATCCGTTCACGAATGATCGTATTGACCATTTGCGGATTGGCTTTCCCTTTCGTGGCTTTCATGACTTGACCGACGAGCGCCCCCAAAGCCCGCTCTTTCCCGTTCTTGAAGTCTTCCACAGATTTGGGATTCGCGGCGATCACTTCGTCTACGATCCTTGTGATTTCACCTACATCGCTAATTTGCACCAAACCTTTTTCTTCAATGATCGTCTCAGGATCGTTACCCGTATTAAACATCTCTTCAAAAACGGTTTTCGCAATCTTGGTGGAAATCGTACCTTTCTCGATCGCGTTAATCAATTTACCCAAATGTTCCGGCTTGATCTTCGAATCATGAATTTCCATACCGGCTGCATTCAGATGGCCAAGAAGCTCACCCATGATCCAGTTCGAAACAGCCTTCGCCTGATTTGTATGCTGCAGTGTCGCTTCGAAGAAGTCGGCCACCGCTTTTGAAGCCGTAAGTACCTCCGCATCATATGCAGGCAATCCGAACTCCCTGATATAGCGGTTTTTCCGTTCCGTCGGCAATTCGGGGATGGTCGCGCGAATCCGCTTTTTCATCTCATCATCGATGATGACTTTGACCAAATCGGGTTCCGGGAAGTAGCGGTAATCATGCGCTTCCTCCTTGGAACGCATCACAGTCGTTTCGTTCTTGACATCGTCCCAACGACGCGTCTCCTGCACGACTTGTCCGCCGGACAAGAGGATTTTCGCCTGGCGCTCTTGCTCATATTCCAGACCGCGTTGCACATTGCGGAACGAGTTCATATTCTTCAACTCGGTTTTGGTTCCGAATACAGTGGAACCCTTCGGACGTAAAGAAATGTTTGCGTCACAGCGCAGCGATCCTTCTTCCATCTTGCAGTCGGAAATCTCGCAATACTGCATGATCGCTTTCAATTTTTCCAAGTAGGCACGCGCTTCTTCAGGCGAACGGATATCCGGTTCAGAAACGATCTCGATCAGCGGTACGCCTACCCGGTTGAAATCAACGAGCGTATGGGTTCCGTCCGGAGCATGGTTCGACTTCCCAGCGTCCTCTTCGAGATGCACGCGAGTGATACCAATCCGCTTCGTCTCGCCATTCACTTCGATGTCGATATAGCCGTTCTGACCGATCGGCTTATCGTATTGCGAGATTTGATAAGCTTTCGGGAGATCTGGGTAAAAATAGTTTTTCCGGTCGAACTTGCTTTCTTCTGCAATTTCACAGTTCAAAGCCATTGCGGCTTTGATCGCCAATTCCAACGCCTTTTGATTGAGTACGGGCAACACTCCTGGGTGTCCCAGGCAAATCGGACACACGTTCGTGTTCGGAGGTGCACCGAATTCTGTTGAGCAGCCGCAGAAGATTTTCGATCGGGTAGCCATCTCCACGTGAACTTCCAAGCCGATAACTGTCTCAAATAACATGTGATTTCCTACCCCCTCTTACAATTGCGGCTGTGCGGAAAATCCTGCCGCTTGCTCATACGCATGAGCGACTCGCAGCATGGTCGCTTCATCGAATGCCTTCCCAATGATTTGCAAACCAACCGGCAGTCCGTTCACGAGCCCGCAAGGAACCGATATCGCCGGAATGCCGGCGAGATTGACCGGAATCGTATAGATATCATTCAAATACATGGTCAGTGGATCGTCGATCTTCTCCCCGGACTTGAATGCGACTGTCGGCGCTGTCGGCGAAACGATCACATCATAGTCGGCGAATACGCGATCGAAATCCTGTTTGATCAATGTACGTGTTTTTTGCGCACGCAAATAATACGCATCATAATAGCCGGAAGAAAGTGCATAGGTACCTAACATGATCCGGCGTTTCACTTCCGGGCCGAATCCTTCCGAGCGCGTCTTTTTGTACATATCCACCAGATTCATAGCACCTTCCGCACGCACACCATAACGAACACCGTCATAGCGGGCCAAATTGGAAGATGCCTCCGCCGGTGCGAGCAAATAATACGTAGCCACCGCATATTTCGTGTGCGGCAATGAGACTTCGTCAACCGTTGCCCCGAGCCCTTCCAGCACGCGAATCGCGTTCCGGACCTGTTCCAACACTTCCGGATCAGCGCCTTCCGCATGAAAATATTCTTTGGGGATCGCCACCTTCAACCCTTTAATATCCCCTGTCAATGCGGAGAGGTAATCGGGAATCTCCACGTTGGCAGAAGTGGAATCATTCGGATCGTGTCCTACAATCGCTTGCAGGACGATCGCACAGTCTTCCACCGTGCGTGTGAAAGGTCCGATCTGATCCAGCGATGAAGCGAATGCGACCAGACCAAAACGGGAAACGAGACCATACGTCGGTTTTAAGCCGACTACACCGCAATAGGCCGCCGGTTGACGAATCGATCCACCCGTATCGGAACCGAGGGAGAAAGGAACCTGTTTGGCTGCCACCGTTGCGGCCGATCCTCCGGACGAACCGCCAGGTACGCGTTCCAAATCCCATGGATTTTTTGTAGAAAAGAAACCGGAGTTCTCATTGGAAGAGCCCATCGCGAACTCATCCATATTCGTTTTTCCAATCAGAACGAAACGGTTATCCTGCAACTTGTTAACAGCCGTCGCATTATAAGGCGGAATGTAGTTACTGAGGATTTTGCTGGCGCAAGTCGTGCGAATTCCGCGGGTTACCATATTGTCCTTGATAGCCCCCGGGATTCCGTAAAGTAACGGAAGTTCTCCTTCCGGTAATTGATCCAATTTTTTTGCCTCTTCCATTGCCTGTTCGCCTACAACAAGCAAATACGCTTTCACGCGTTCGTCCGTTTCAGAGATTCGTTTCAGCGCTGCCTCTGTCAATTCAGACGGTTTGATTTCTTTATCGCGAATTTTCGTATGTATTTCCCGAATGGATGATTCCAATATGCTCATCAGTTTCTATCCCTCCAAAACCGCAGGCACGCGGAATTGTCCGTCGGCCGAATCCGGCGCGTTGGCGAGCGCTTCTTCATTCGTGAGCCATGTCCGTGCCTTATCTTCTCGAAGTACATTTTTCAAAGGCAATACGTGACTTGTTGGGGGCACATCTTCAACATCCAGCTCCTGCAATTGATTCGCATACTCGAGAATCTTGTTGAGTTGCTGAGTCAACTGCTCTTTCTCCTTCTCATCCAAAGCCAATCGTGCCAAATTGGCAACATGTTCCACTTGCTCCAAACTGATCGCCATAGAGACACCTCCCGTTCAAAATGACGAGCTAAAATTTCATTCCATGATTATAACACAGAAAAAAAAGACGTACCACAAAGGCACATCTTTTCGCAGGGTAGACCGTTACACGTAAGATCCCCATTGTTCAAATGGTCGCTTAGCTGTCCGTAACTGCGCTTATTAACTAACGATTGAGCAGCAACACGACAATGGATGCCAGGGAAAAGCTGATGCCAAGCAAATACAAGAATGACACCGTCTGTACTTGCGTGAGACCCATGCGCATCAATTGATGGTGTGTGTGACTCTTATCCGCTTTGTAAATAGGACGTCTCTCACGGAACCGCTTGATGATTACATATAACGTATCGAAGATCGGGACGCCCAGCGCCAGGACCGGTACCAAGACGGAAACCAGCGTGGCGGATTTGAACGCTCCATCAACCGCGATCGCCGCCAACGTGAAGCCGAGAAACGTAGACCCTGAATCCCCCATAAAGATTCTTGCGGGATGAAAATTATGCCGCAAAAATGCAATGGATATACCGATCAACGTCATGGCAAACATGGCAGAAATCGGCTGACCTTTGAGGATCGATATGAAAACGAGGCTCATGGCGGAGATAGCCGCAATTCCCCCGGCCAAACCGTCAATGCCGTCAAGAAAATTAAACATATTCGTGATCGCCACGACCCATATCAGCGTAGTCAATACTTTTACCCATTCGTGAAAAACCAGATACCCGTGAGAACCAAACGGAATCGTGATCCCATTGATCTTGATTCCCGAGTAGACCAGAATGCCCGCTGCTATAAATTGCGCCATAAGCTTGGGTAACGCCGGAAAATCTTTTCCTCTCGTTTTCGCAAAATCATCGATCAAGCCGACGATAAACATGAGGAGCCCACCGAAAACCATCCCGATATACTTACGGTTATCTCCACTGTAATCTCCCATGAAACATGTAGTCACATAATATCCGATCACCATAGCTGTTCCACCGATCAGTGGAATCGGATCTTGGTGGATCTTCCGCTTGTTCGGCATGTCAACAAAACCGATCTTTAAAGCAACCTTTCTTAAAAAAGGGATCAGAGCGTATACAACGCCAAACGCTATGATGAATGTCAACGCCAGTGACATAAACATCGATAAAGTCCTCCTACCTGCCTGTCGTCTTAACTAGTTTGTGCAAGATCTCAAATGACTTTCCTAACAGGTATTCCCTTTCTCACAGCGTCGTCCTAATCATATTCCACATTGAATTATATCAGAACCATCCTCATTGAGTAGAGTACAAATACGAAAATTCATTGTCAGATCTCCGTAATCTTTTTATTGCTTCTATTATACAATATTATGAAGAATAAAAGTTTTGCAAGGAGGCTCTGATGACGGATCTTTCCTTGCGTTTCCAGACCGAGCATCGACGTGCGATGCGTAAATACGTTATCGTTACCTCGGAATCCCAGCGGAAAGATTGAAT